>JAEYZO010000715.1 GCA_023428035.1 Pseudomonadota bacterium
GACGTGTCGAGCGCCCCGGCGCTCCGACGGCGCATCAACGACCTGCGGGCCTCCACGAAGCACCTCGGCGATCTGCTCGCGGTCTCCGAGCAGCAGCTCGAGATCGCCCTCTCGGACGCGCACGGGATGGTGAAGGGCACCGAGAAGGTGCTCCGCATCGCGGTCGAGCGCGACCCCGGCGTGGCGTCGAGCTTCGCGAGGGTCTTCCGCTACGGCTCCGAGCACGCGGCGCTCACCCTCTCGGGCCGCGAGCGGGCGAAGCGACTCCGCGAGGAGGAGAAGAAGGCCAGAGAGCGCGAGGCCGCCAAGGCCAGCGCCCCCGCCGTGCCCCCCGCGACGGAGGGCGCCACGAAGGAGGGATGAGCCTCCATGTCGAAGCGAGGTCCCACCCGCGCCGGGGGTGTAGCATCCAAGACCCCATGGCGAAGCCTCCGGCGCAGGTGGTGATCTTCGGGGCCAGCGACGACGCGCCCCCGCTGCGAGAGTACCCCGCGGGGTCGTGGGGCCTCGCCGAGAGCGACGCGCTCTTTCACGGCTGCGAAGGAGGATGGTCCGATGGCTGAAGACGCCTTCAGGATGGTGCTGAGCGACGACCCCGTGGCCGCCGCGGTCGATGTGCTCGCGAGCGCGCTCACGGCCGCCGACGGCGCACACGGGAGCGCGCGCCTCGCCATCCCGGGAGGGTCCGTCCCCGCCGCGCTCCCACCCCTCCGCGCCGCCCTGGGCGACGTCTGGAAGCGCGCGAGGCTCACCTGGGTCGACGAGCGCTGCGTGCCCTTCGAGCACGACGACTCCAACCGCGGGAGCGCGTACCGCTCCGGCGCGCTGAGCGCGGAGTCACCGCCCTCCTACGAACTCCCGCTCTACCTCGACGGCGAGGCCCCCGACGACGCCGTGGCGCGCGCGGGGGTGGCCTTCGCCGAGCGCTTCGGGTCGCGCCTCGACGTCGCCCTCCTCGGGATGGGCGAAGACGGCCACGTCGCCTCGCTCTTTCACGGCGTCGCCATCGAGGGCACCGACGCGGCGGGGATGGTGGGATGGGTGTCGCGGTCTCCGAAGCCTCCGCCGGTGCGGGTCACGCTCACCCGCGTCGCGATCGAGACGGCGCCGGTGAAGGTGCTGCTGGTGACGGGGCCGTCGAAGCGCGACGCCCTCCGGAGATTGATGTCCGGCGACGTGACGGTGAGCGCGCGGGGCCTCGGGGGCCTGGTGGTGGTGACCGACCAGCGGGTCGACCCCGCGGCGACGTGAGGGAGGTGACCGTGAAGCAGCTAGGGATGATCGGCCTCGGGGTGATGGGCGCCAGCCTCGCGAGGAACTTCGCGCGACACGGCGTCGCGGTGGTGGGCTACGACCGCGACGTCGCCAAGGCGAGGGAGGTCGCGGCGCGGTACCCCGACGCGAAGATCACCGTGGCCGACTCGCTGGAGTCGTTGGTGAAGGCCATGGAGCGCCCGCGGCGGATCGTCGTGCTGGTGGTCGCGGGCAAGCCCGTCGACGCGGTGCTCGACGGCCTCGACCCGCTGTTGGAGGAGGGCGACGTCGTCGTCGACGCGGGCAACAGCCTCTACACCGACAGCGACCGGCGCGCGGCGCGGGCCGGGTCGAGGCCCTGGCGCTTCATGGGCATGGGCGTGTCGGGGGGAGAAGAAGGCGCGCTCTGGGGCCCGTCGATGATGCCCGGCGGAGACAGGGCCGCGTGGGAGTCGATGCGCGACGGGCTCGAGGCCGTGGCCGCGAGGAGCGAGAGCGGGCCCTGCGTGACCTACTGCGGGGCGGGCTCGGCCGGGCACTTCGTGAAGATGGTGCACAACGGGATCGAGTACGGCGACATGCAGCTCATCGCCGAGGTGACCACGCTCTTGAGGGAGGGCATGGGCGTGTCGGCGGAGCGCGCGGCGGACGTCTTCGCGCGGTGGAACGAGGGCGAGCTCCAGAGCTACCTCGTGGAGATCACCGCGGACATCCTGCGGGTGAAGGACGCCGACGGGAGCCCGCTGGTCGACGCGATCCTCGACAAGGCCGGGCAGAAGGGCACCGGGCGCTGGACGGTGATCGCCGCGGCGGAGCTCGGGGTGGCGATCCCGACCATCGCGGCGGCGGTCGACGCGCGGGTGCTCTCGTCGCAGAAGGGGCTGCGGGTAGAGGCCGCCGGGGCCTACGGCGCGCGCCGCGGCTCGCTCTCGGACATCACCGAGGAGGACCTCGGCGACGCCCTCTACGGCGCGAAGATCGCGAGCTACACCCAGGGCTTTCAGCTCCTCGCGGCGGCGAGCGAGGCCCGGGGCTACGGCACCTCGCTCCCCGAGGTCGCCCGCGTCTGGACGGCCGGCTGCATCATCCGAGCGCGCTTCCTCGACCGCGTGCGCGCGGCCTTCGCGCGCGACCCCGCCCCCGCGCTCCTGGCGCTCTCCCCCGACTTCGTCGACGACCTCAGGCGCCGCCTCCCCGCGTGGCGCAAGGTCGTCGCCGCGGCGGCCGCGTCGGGCTACACCTCGCCGGGCCTGTCGGCCTCGCTCTCGTGGCTCGACACCCTCACCGCCGCGCGGGGCAGCGCGTCGATGATCCAGGCCCAGCGCGACTACTTCGGCGCGCACACCTACGAGCGCCTCGACGCCCCCGGCGTGGCCGTACACACCCGCTGGTCGAGGTCATAGCCGCCCCACGAATTCAACGAGCGCCGCGCGCTCGACCTGGGCGACGATGGCCTCGTCGGTGACCGCGGCGAGTGAGCCGCGGGCGAAGACGCGCGGGGCCGGCCGCGGGGGCGGGCTCGACGCCGCAGCCCGCGACCGGGGTGGGGAAAGTGAAGCACTCGGGGATTCCCCTTACTGACCGAGGTCACGCCATCAGGGAAGCTATAGCCCCCGGGCGGCGACCTCAGGCCGCGCGGTGCGGGCTCGACGCTGCGATCGTTGAGGGAGGAGAGATGGCGCCGCTCAAGGTACTGGTCGTCGACGACAGCGAACTCGTTCGAAACAGCTTCGTCATGGCGCTCGAAGACGCCGGCTTCGCCGCGGAGTCCGCGGACGACGGCCAGAGCGCGCTCGACCGACCCGACATCGCCGACTTCGGCGTGATCGTGAGCGACGTCGCGATGCCCGTGCTCGACGGCGTCGGCCTGCTCAAGGCCCTGCGCGCGCGCCACGTCGCCGTGCCCGTGGTGCTCGTCACCGGCTCCCAGAGCGCCAACGCGGCCACCGACGCCGCGCGCTACGGCGCCCTGCTCTACCTCACCAAGCCCGTGAACATGCGCACCCTCGTCGAGGTGGTGCGCCACGCCGGGCAGCTCAGCGGCGGCGGGCGCGCCGAGGCCACGCCCTCGATCCCCGCGCCCGCCACCATCGAAGAGGTCGAGGCCGACCTCAGCGCGCGCTTCGACCGCGCCCTCGAGGCCCTGTGGATGGCCTTTCAGCCCATCGTTCTCCCCGCCGCTCGCGAGGTGATCGCCTACGAGGCCCTGCTCCGCAGCGACGAGCCCTCGATGCGCCGGCCCGACCTGATCCTCCACGCGGCGGAGCGCCTGGGCCGCCTCGAGGATCTCGGCGTCGCCGCCCGAGCCAGCGTCGCCGAGGCGATCAAGGGCCTCCCCGAGGGCGTCGACGTGTTCGTGAACCTCCACGCGCGCGACCTCAGCGTCGAGGCCTTCGTCTCGGGCGACGAGCCCCTGACCGCGCACGCGCGGCGCGTGGTGCTCGAGCTCACCGAGCGCGCCTCGCTCAACCACCTGGCCGACCTGCCCTCGATCACCTCTCGCCTCCGGGCCCACGGCTACCGCCTCGCCATCGACGACCTCGGCGCGGGCTACGCGGGCCTCACCGCCGTCGCGCACCTTCGCCCCGAGGTGGTGAAGATCGACATGTCCCTGGTGCGCGGGCTCGACGCCGACCCCATGCGGCAGGAGCTCGTCGGCCGGCTCAACGACGCCTGCCGACGGCTCGGGCTCCAGGTGGTGTGCGAGGGCGTCGAGCGCGAGGCCGAGCGCGACGCCCTCCTCGCGATGGGCTGCGACCGGCACCAGGGCTACCTCTACGCGAAGCCCGCGCGGGGCTTCGCCGACGTCGTCTGGCCCTGAGGCGAGCGGTCAGTCGCAGGGGCGCTCGAGGCAGCGACCCGCCTGGCACTCGTTGCTGGCGCAGTCGCGGTCCTCGCCGCAGGCCATCCCCACGCCGAGGCGCGGCTGGCAGGTCGAGTCGGCGCCGCGGCAGTAGAGCCCCGCGTCGCAGCTCACGGCGGAGTAGAAGTCCCCTCGGCGGCACGGGCCCCCCGCGGTGCCGGGCCCGGTCGAGACGCAGGTCATCGCCGCGCCGCACGCCAGCCGGTCAAAGGGGTTGCACAGCGGCAGCCCCGTCGCGCTGCACGCCTCGCCCAGGCCCGCGGTCGGGATCTGCCTGCACGTCCGCGTGGTGGTGCCCGCCGACGCCGCGCAGGCCGTGCCCACCGCGCAGGGGTCGCCCGCCTGGCAGGGCGAGCCCTCGTTGAGCACCCTCCGGCACGCGTGCGCGCCGCCCCCCGACGCGTTGCGCACGCACGCGAAGCCCGTGGCGCACGACACGCTCTGCGCGTCGGAGCCCCCGACCGAGAC
>JAEYZO010000728.1 GCA_023428035.1 Pseudomonadota bacterium
GAGAAGTGCGCCGGCGCGAGGGTGGCGGGGCGCTTCGCCACCCGCGGCGGGCCGAAGGGGTCGGGGCGAAGCGGGCCCGACATCGGGGTCGGTGCGGCGGCGTTGCGCACCCGCGAGGGCGTGAGCGCGGGGCCGTCGAGGGCCTTGAAGCTCCCCGTGGTGCTCGGGTCGATGGGGGGCAGGCCGTTGGCGATGCGGCCGCGCTCGCGGGCGATGCGCTCGCCGCAGATCTTCTGGATGAAGGCCGCGACGGAGCGGTGGTTCGCGGGGCCGCCGAGCACCTTGCAGGCCTTCTCGATGGCCTCGGCGAAGTGCGACGCGCTCGCCCAGCGCGCCCCGGGGTCGCGGTCGAGCGCGGTCATCACGGTCTGCTCGAGCGCCGCGGGCACCGAGGGGGCGTGGTCGCGCAGGCGAGGGATGGGCTCGAAGAGGAGCTGGTTCAGCACCTCGACGTCGCTCTCGCCCTGGAACAGCCTCCGGCCCGCGAGGAGCTCCCACACCACGATGCCCATCGAGAAGACGTCGACGCGGCGGTCGATCTCGCCCCGGCGGGTCTGCTCCGGGGCCATGTACGAGATCTTGCCCTTGAGCTGACCGTCGCGGGTCATGCCGAGGCGCGACGTCGCCTTCGCGATCCCGAAGTCGGTGAGGCGCGCGACGCCGTCGGTGCCCAGGAGGATGTTCTGCGGGGAGACGTCGCGGTGCACGAGCCCGAGGAACTCGCCGTTGTCGTCGTGGATCTCGTGCGCGGCGTGGAGGCCCGCGAGGGTGTCGAGCACGACCCTGGCCGTGATCGGCGCGGGGATCTTCTCGCCGACCTTCGTGCACGCGCGGGCGAGGGTGAGGAGCGTGACGCCCTCGATGTACTCCATCACCAGGTAGAGCCCCTCGGAGTCTTCGACGTCGAGGGTGGCCACCACGTTCGGGTGACGGATGCGCGCCGCGAGCCGAGCCTCGTCGAGGAACATCGTGACGAAGTCCTCTTCGCTCTCGAGGTGCGGGTGCAGGCGCTTGATGGCGACGAGGCGCGAGAAGCCCTTGGCCCCGAGCGAGCGCGCGAGGAAGACCGTGGCCATCCCCCCCGAGGCGATCTCGCCCAGCACCTCGTAGCGCCCGATGCGCCGCGCGGCCTGCGACGCGTCCTGGTCGAGGCGCGACATCAGAAGCTCCCCCGGATCGCGAAGGAGCCCGGGCCCAGCGCGGCCTCGACCCGCGACGGCCGCTCGCCCCTCCAGCGCGTGAAGATCGCCCCCACGAGGATCGTCGCGACCCCCGCCGCCGCCGTCGCGCCGATGAGCACGTTGGTGCGGAGCTCCCGCGACCGGCCGTCGTCGAGCCCCGCCTGCGTGGGGTTGGCCTCGTAGGCGTCTCGGCCCTCGAGGGTGTCGAGGGCGCTCCAGGTGAGCGCCGCCCCGAGGCCCGCGGTCACGATCAGCCCCGTGATGAACACCGCGGGAGGCAGGCCCCGTGGCGCGGGCTGCGCGGCGGGGCGCGGGGCCCGCGGTCGCATCGCGGGGGGCAGCTCGGTCTCGGCCTCGGTGGGCCGACCCGTGGCGGGGTCGGGCACGAGGAAGCGCGGGGGCTCGCCGTTGGAGCTGTCGCGGGGGTCGGGCGGGAGCGGGATCTCGGTGAGCGGGGCCTCGAGGGTGAGCACCTCGTTGGCGCCCCCCGCGAGGTCGACGAAGCGCGTGGCGACGCGCTCGCCCCAGGCGGCGCGCACGCGGTGACGGCCGGGAGGGAGGTACACGTCGGGCTCGCTGGTCTGCTCGTCGACGGCGAGGTCGCAGCCGCCGCAGCGCACCTGGAGCCGGCTCACCGAGGGCGCGAGCTCGTCGATGACCCGGTAGGCGTAGCCCGTGACGCGCGTGTCGGTCGGGTACCGCGAGAGGAGGCGTTGAGAGAGGGTGGCCGCGCGGGCGTCGTGGGAGGGCGTGCGGGCGCCGCGGTGCGCGCGGATCGCCTGGATCGCGGCCTGCGCGCTGGGGAGCGTGCGGTCGGCGGTCTCGAAGAAGTCCGCCGCGGCGGGGTAGTCGCCGTTGTTGAACGCGCGGGTGCCGGCGTCGTAGGCGGCGGCGGCGTCGCGGGTGGCCTCGGGGGTGACGCCAGAGTCCGCCGCGGGCGCGGGCTGCGCGGGCGCGACGGCGGGTACGCTGAGCGCGACGGCGACCCACGTCGCGCAGAGTTGGCGAAACCTTCGACCTCGCACGAGGCGACCATGCTCCGAGATCGAGGCGGTAGGGTCAAGGCGATGCGGGGTCGCCGCGCCTCACGACAGCGTGAAGCGATCGACCCTCGCGCGCGGCGCGAGGAGGCCGCGGGACACCGGAGACACCTCCGCGAGGGCCTGCCCCTCGGGCACGCTCACCTTCACGCCGATGTCGGTGAAGGTCAGCACGGCGGGCGCGGCGTGGAAGCCGTCGGTGTGCACCACCCCTCGCAGCACGTCATACCCCGCGCCCCCGACGCCCTCGACGAGGGCGCTCCACCCGGGCGGGGTCGAGAAGAGCGCCGCGGGCTTCACGAAGGCGTGGGGCTCCCCCGCGGGGTGCGGGGTGAAGTACTTGGTGAGGTACCAGAGCGCGCCCCGGTGCGCGTCGGGCTCGGCGTGGGTGGCCCAGGCCCATTGCGCCTCCACCGCCTGGCGGCGGCGCGCGAGGGCGGGGCGGTCCCACTCCAACGAGACGGCGTGGCCGTCGTAGCGGGCGGTGAAGGCGACGGCGTTGCGCACGGTGACCCTCGCGACGGGGCTCCCTTCGCGGGCGACGCCGTCGGGGCCCTCGACGCGCTCGGGCGGGGCGTCGACCACCTCGCCGTCGATACCGCCGAGCACGGTGAGGCGACCGTCGGTCGCGAGGCCGTCGCCCTCGGCGCTCACGCCGCGGCGGTATTTGCGGGTGACCTTTCCCTCGCGCTTCGCGGCGAAGTAGTCGGCGTCGTAGAAGTCGAGGAGCGCCCGGGCCTCGGGGCTGCCTTCGAGGGGCGCTCGCGAGACGAGGGCGCGGGGGTCGAAGGCGCCGAGCGTCGCGAGCTCCCCCGCGAGCACCACCTCGTCGCGCGCGGGGTCGAGGTCGAGGTCGAGCACCAGGGGCGTCCACCCCGACGGGTCGGTGACGGCGTAGGGCCGCGCCGAGGCGCCGAGGGGACGTCGGTTCGCGCCGCGCAGGAGCCGCAGGGCGAGGCCCTCGGCGGGGCGCAGCAGGAGCCCCGTCCAGAGGGTCGCCCGCGACGTACGAAACCAGCTTCGTGAAAGCCAGAGCGGTCCTCCCGCGAGGCGCTCGCACCACGCGGGGGAGAGCAGCCCCCGGGCGCGCAGCGCGGGGAGCGCGCCGGAGGAGAGCGACGCCCAGTCGGTGAGCCTGGGGCGCGAGGGCGCGTCGAGGCCCCAGCCCGCGGGGGTCTCGTGCGGAGGCACCCAGCGCGCGCTCCAGCCCGAGGCCCCGCGGGCGAGGCAGATCGGGTGGTCGAGGGCGACCTGCAGGCCGTAGGCGTTGCCGTCGAGGAGCGGCGTGCAGCCCTGCGTGGCGCGCAGCGGGAGCGAGCCGTCGAGGGTGGGCGAGCGGCGGGTGAGCCGCGCGAGGCCGCCGAGCGCGTCGAGGACGAAGAGCTCAGCCTCGCGCACCGCCGCCCCCGCGGTGCAGGACCCTCACCGCCGCGGTCGACCCGAGGGACTTCAGCGCCCACACCGACCCTCCGCCGGGGAGGGACACCCGACCCACGAAGGGCGCGTCTCGCGGCGCTCGCACCGCCGCGCCGTCGACGGTGAGGGGGCGGGTGCGGGCGCGGAGCACGAGGCCGTCG
>JAEYZO010000930.1 GCA_023428035.1 Pseudomonadota bacterium
GTACCGGCCGATGGGCGTGTATCGCCGCCTCCGCGTGACACCCCTCGGCGACACGGACGGCGACGGCTTCGCGGACTACTCCGCGGAGTCGGTGTCCGACTTCTGACCCCCGCCGCCCCTTCCACGCCGCGCGTCCCTGCGCGTATCGTCGCGGGCGTCATGGCGGGACGCCCTCTCCTCCTCGCGCTGTCGCTCCTCGGTGTGGCGTGCTCCGACGAGGCGCCGCGCAGCTTCACCTTCCGCGACGGGGGCGCCCCCGACATCACCGCGATGGACGTCCCCGACCTCCCCGTCGACGTCCCTCCGCCGCCGTGCCCCGCGAACACCTGGCGCTGCGACGGCCTGCTCACCGCCGTGCGCTGCGACGCCGAGGGCAACGCGGGCGAGCGCGTCCCCTGCTCCAACGGCACCACCTGCATCAACACCGTCGGCTGCGCGATGTGTCGCCCCGGCGACGCCCGTTGCTCCACCGACGAGTTCAACCTCCCGCAGCGCTGCCTGCCCGACGGAACGGGCTGGGAGACCTTCCTCCGCTGCGACGAGGTCTCGGGCGAGCGCTGCGTCGACGGCGCCTGCCAGCGGCCCTGCGACATGGCCTCGGGAAACTCCTACCTCGGCTGCGAGTACTGGGCGACGGTGACCGCCAACGCGGGGCTCAACCAGCGCTTCACCTTCGCCGCGGTGCTCTCGAACCCGAGCGCCATGGAGGCCCACGTCACCGTCGACGGCGGCCCCCTCACCGAGACCATCACCCGCACCGTCGCGCCCGGCGGCGTGTCGCTCATCGAGCTCCCCTGGGTGAACGTGCTGAAGGGCTCCACGCCCGGGTGCTTCCCGCTGCCGCTCGACTTCTTGAACTGCAGCGCGCGCTCGACCATCGCGCACGTCTCAGACCACAACGGCGCCTTTCACATCACCTCCGACGTCCCGGTCGCGGCCTATCAGTTCAACCCCCTGGAGTACCGGGTCGGGATGGGGAGCACCGCGCTCTATTCGTACACCAATGACGCCTCGCTGCTGCTTCCGCAAAGGGTGTTGGGAGACGCTCGCAACCACGACTACATCGTCGTGACTCGCCCCAACTGGCAGGCCCCCGACACCGACGGCCCCCCCTGGGGAGCCTTCGTCGCGGTGGTGAGCGGCGCGCCCACGGGCACCCCTGTCGAGGTCGAGGTCACCACCCGCGCGTGGGTGAGCGACCCCCGGCAGCCGCTGCGCGAGCTCGCCCCAGGGACGTACACCTACCCCCTGGCGCGCGGCGAGGTGCTGCAGCTCATCGGCACCCGCACCGGGCAGGACCTCACGGGCTCACGCGTTCGCGCCAACGGCCCCATCGCGGTGTTCACCGGACACGACTGCACCAACGTGCCCGCGGACCGCACGGCCTGCGATCACCTGGAGGAGCAGCTCTTCCCCGCGGCGACGTGGGGAAGGCGCTACGCGGTGACGGCGCTGCGCGACCGGGTGGCCGACCCCGACGAGTCGTCGGTGGTGCGCGTGGTGTCGCAGGCCGACGGGAACCGACTCCGCTTCGAGGGCATCGCGACGCCGCCGGAGTGCGACCGACGCCTCGACGCGGGGGACTTCTGCGAGTTCCAGACCTCGGGGAGCTTCATCGTGACGGGTGATCGCCCGTTGATGGTGGCGCAGTTCATGATCGGCTTGAGTCACCCGCCGCAGTGTCAGGCCATCGGCGCGGTGACCACGGAGCGCGACGACTGCGTGGGCGACCCCGCGATGGTCTTCGAGGTCCCGACGGAGCAGTACCGCTCTCGGTATGACCTGTTGATCCCGAGTACGTATCGATTCAACTTCGTGAACGTGGTGTTGCCGGTGGGCGCGACGGTGAACGTCGACGGAGCGGCGCCCGACCCGACGACGGCGCGAGGGCCGTTCCCGCTGGGGGACGGGCTGGAGTACCGGGTGCTGACGCTGACGCCGGGGTCGCACGCGCTGAGCACCGCGGGCGGAGAGCCCTTCGGCGCGAAGGTCTACGGCGTCGCGCTGTGGACTTCTTACATGTACCCCGGCGGGCTCGACCTGCGGCCGATCAACCCGCCGGGGTGATCGGTCAGCGCGTGGGAGGGGGGTGACGGGCTGTCGCGCCGCTCCCTCACCGCGCGCCGCAGGCCGGGCACTTCAGCCTCCCCTGGGCGCTCGGCGCGCATCGCTCACACAGGAGGTGCAGCGCGTCGTCGCAGAGCGCGGGCCTGTCCGTCGACCCGTCGCATCCCTCGCAGCGCGGTCGATCGAGCGCCGCGCTCCCCGCCGGGAGCGCCACCCTCAGCTCGCGCTCGGCCTTGCGCCGTCGCAGCCGCAGCGTGAGCCGCAGCGTCGGAGCCTCGACGCGCGCCACCGCGAGCGGGCTCGTCGTCACCCGCAGCGTGAAGCGACCCGCGAGGCCCGCGAGCTTCGCGTCGCGCTCCGCCGCGTACTGCTCCACCCGCGCCGCCACCGCCTCGGGGGACAGCCTGCGCCGCGTCCCGCTGAGCTCCGCCGCGAGGCCCGAGAAGTACTCCGCGATGCGCTCGTGGTCGCGTCGGTGACGTCGCTCCACCGCAGCGCGCACGGGCGCCACCGCCGCGTCGACCTCCCGCGCCGCGCGGGCCGCGAGCGCGCGGGTCACCACGTCGTTCCCCCAGCCGTGCCGCTCACCCTCGAACCGGTCTTCGACGATGGCCGCCGACTCGGGGTCGAGCGCCGCCGCGAAGCTCGCGTCGGGCTCCGCGCCGTCGTTCACCGAGAGCGCGAGGGTGAAGGTCCCCTCGGCGCGGTCGTCGGCCTCGGCCACCCAGCGGAAGGTCACCCGCAGGTAGCGCCCCTCCGCGGGCAGCACCTCCTTCAGCTCGCTCAACCCGTTGCGCACCACGAAGCGCTCGCCCAACGCCCGCGCGTGCGTCGCCCGCGGCGCGTCGAGGTCGAGACGCAGCGTGGCCCTCGCCACGCGGTCGCGGTGCTCCGCCACCAGCGCTTCGAGCAGCGGGGTGCCCAGCCCGCAGGGCACCGTCACCCCGTCGCCCTCCCGCGCGCTGCGCACGAGGCGCAGCTCCTCGGCCACGCCGAGCCCCCGCGCGACCTCGTCGGGGAGTAGCACCAGCGCGTGTCCCGCCTCGTCTTCGCCACCGCTCACCGACTCGACGAGGGCGCCCTTCGCCTCGAGCGCGTCGAGGGTGAAGGCCAGCGGGTCGGGCACCGGCGCGCCGTCGCTCACGACTCGAAGTCCCTCCCGAAGAGCGCCTCGTCGAGCCTCTTCGTGCGCTCGTAGCCGCGTCGCGCGCTGAGCAGCTCGTCGGCGAGCGCGTCGAAGCCCGCGTCGATGT
>JAEYZO010000007.1 GCA_023428035.1 Pseudomonadota bacterium
GCCTCGACCAGTGGCGAGGCTCGGCGGCGCTGGAGCTCGCCTGGGGGCGCGTGAGCGCGGGGGGCGGGGCCTTCGCGGGCTCGGGCGAGCTCCTGGGCGTGGCCGCGCAGGTCGGCGTCGACGGCGACCGCAACCCGACGTCTCTGCCCGAGGGCTCGGTGGTGGTGACCGTCGACCTCGAAGACTCCCCCGGTCCCAGGGCCTTCGGTCGTCTCTTGTGGAAGCTCGAGCGGCTGCGCCGTGACCCCACCGTGCGCGGGGTGCTCTTCGAGCCGCGCGCCGGGGTGGGCGGCCTCGCCCACGCCGAGGAGCTGCGCGAGGTCTTCGCGGCGCTGCAGCGCGGGGGCGTGAGGGTCGGCTGCCACCTCACCGACGCGACCGCGAGCACCTGGTTCGCCTGCGCCGACGCCGACCGGATCACCCTCGACCCGGCGGGGGGAGTACGGCTCCAGGGACTGCGCTCCGCGCGGTATTTCCTGGGCCCTGCGCTGTGGTCGTTCGGCATCCGAACGGATTTCGTCCGCGTGGGAGACTACAAGAGCGCCCCGGAGCAGCTCGCCCGCGGGGGCTCCACGGGCCCCTCGCGAGAGCAGGAGGAGCAGATCCTCGACGACACCCTCGCCCGCATGATCGAGGTGCTCTCGGCGTCGCGGCATCTCTCCGCCGAGGTCGCCCGCGCCGCGGTGCTCGAGGGCCCCTACACCGCCCGCGACGCGAGGCAGCGACGTCTCGTCGACGCCGTGGGCACGCGGCAGGCCGCCGAGCGCGCCTTCTCGAACTCCCTCGGGGGTCTGCGCAGGGTCGAGCTCGACGACTGGGTGGCGCAGCGGCCGAGGCGCTGGTCTCCGGGCTCCGCCGTCGCGGTGGTCTACGTCGACGGCGACATCACCGAGGGCGAGAGCCGCAACGTGCCGGTGGTCGACATCCACACCTCCGGCGAGCGCAGCGTGGTCGAGGCGCTCGAGCAGGCCGCGTCGAGCTCCCGCGTGGGCGCCATCGTGCTGCGCGTCGACTCCGGCGGCGGCAGCGCGCTCGCGAGCGACATCCTCTGGCGCGCGGTGGTGGCCGCGGCGCGGAGAAAGCCCGTGATCGCCTCCTTCGGCAGCATCGCGGCCTCGGGCGGGTACTACATCGCCGCGGGGGCGCGGGAGGTCTTCGCCGACCCGAGCTCCCTCACGGGCTCCATTGGGATCTTCTACGGCAAGGCCGACATCGCGGGCCTCCTCGACCGGCTGCACGTCGGGGTCGAGCTCTCTCGCCGCGGCGAGAGGGCGGACATGGAGAGCCTCTTCCGCCCCTACACCGACGAGGAGCGGCGCTTCCTCGCGGCCCGCGTGGGGGAGTTCTACAACCTCTTCCTCCGGAGGGTCGCGGCGGGGCGGCACCGCACGACGGCGCAGGTCGACGCCGTGGGCGAGGGCCGCGTCTTCACGGGGCGGCGCGCGCGCGCGATCGGGCTCGTCGATCGGGAGGGCGGGCTCTGGGCGGCGATCCAGCGGGCCCGCGCGCTCGCCGACCTGGGAGACGACTTCGAGCTGGTCGAGCTGCCGAGCGACACGGGGGGGCTCCTTCAGACCCTGGTGGGGATGCTCGCGCTCTCGCGCCCGCCGGACATGGGCGTGCTGGAGCCGCTCCTGCGCTCCCCCGAGGTCGCGACACCCTTGCGCTGGCTCTTCGCGGTGGCCTCGCACCCCTCGCAGGCGATGGCGCTCTGCGAGTGGCCGACGCTCGCTCCGTGAGGGCTACGCGCGGCCGACGGCGCGCACGAGCACCACGGTGATGTTGTCGAGGCCGCCCGCTTCGTTGGCGGCCTGCACGAGGTTGCGGCACGCGTCGTCGAGAGACGGCGCGCCCCTCACGAGGCGGGCGATGTGCTCGTCGGAGATCATCCCCGTGAGGCCGTCGCAGCAGAGCACCAGCACGTCGTTGGCGTGGAGCTCGTGGCGGTGCAGCTCGACGGAGACGTCGGACTTCATCCCGAGCGCGCGCGTGATGACGTTCTTGTAGGGGAATTTCTTGAGCTGCTCCTCGGTGAGGTCGGGCCGCGTGCGGCGGTACTCCTCGAGGAGCGAGTGGTCGATGGTGAGCGGCTCGATGGAGCCCGAGGCGCGCACCATGTAGCCCCGGGAGTCTCCGACGTGGGCGACCCACGCCGCGCGGTCTCGCACGAGGGCGCCGACGAAGGTGGTGCCCATCCCGCGGCGCTCGGCGTTCTCGCGGGCCGACTCGAAGATCCTCAGGTTCGCGTACTGGATCGCGATGGAGAGGGTCTCGGCGTCGTAGTCCTCGCCGCGCGACTGCTTGAAGGGCCAGTGCACCGGGGGGTCTCGCCGGGCCTCGCGGAAGAACTGCCCCACGAGGTCGACGGCCATCGCGCTCGCGACCTCGCCCGCGTTGTGCCCGCCCATCCCGTCGGCCACGAGGAAGAGCCGGTCCTCCCCGACGACCTTCATCGAGTCTTCGTTGTGGCTGCGCTTTCGCCCCACGTCGGTGAGGGAGGCGTACTCGACGGTGAGGCGCTCCGGCATCGGCGCGGCGATTGTCACGAATTCGTGAGAGCGCGGTCAACCATCACACCGAGGCCGTCACCGCCGCTCGGGGTGGGGGCTCTGGTCGATCACCAGGCCGCTCGCCGTCAGGTGAAGGTTCGCGACGTGCACCCCCGCCCCCGGCTCCCCCTCGGGGATGAGGAAGCCGAAGGTCAGCGAGCGCCCCCCGTCGGGCCTCGGGCTCACCGCGGGCG
>JAEYZO010000042.1 GCA_023428035.1 Pseudomonadota bacterium
ACGCCGCGTCGGTGACCACCGCGGCGTCGGCGAGCACGCCCGAGTCGTCGGGGGTGGTGCCCGCGTCGGGCTCGGTGGGGATGGGGCACTGCAGGGGCGCGAGGTTCTGCACGCGGCGCACGCCGAGGTCGAGGGGCGTGCCGTAGTTGCCGGTGTTGCGCGCGTCGTGGCGGTGTGAGCCCCACTGCACCGAGGCGGTGGTGGCGCTGGCCTCGGTGCTCCAGGCCCAGAGGTAGCCCGAGCGAGAGCCCGTCACGACGGCGACGCGGCCGTCGCCGCGGAGGTTGCCGAGGGCGGGGTGAGGGATGATCCACTGGCCCGTGAACTTCGGCCACCCGGCGGGCTCTCGGCCGCAGGCGTCGAAGGCGTGCATGTAGTAGCCCGCGCTGCCCACGATGAGCTCGGCGTAGCCGTCGCCGGTGATGTCGGCGATCGCGGGGCCGTGGAAGAAGGTGTAGTCCTCGATCACCCGAGGGAAGCCAGGGAAGACCGTTCCGTTGCGGCCGTCCCACGCGCCGGCGAGGTGCTCGAAGGGCCGCGCGCGGCCGCCGCCCGCGAGGTTGATCGCGAGGTTGAGGTCGGCGCCGGTCATCACGAAGTCGGGGGTGCCGTCGCCGTTGAGGTCGCCGAAGGCGCTCAGCGAGAAGGCGTTGATGTACGAGACCAGCGACGAGCGCACGTTCGAGAGCGCGCCGCGCTGCGCCGAGCGGATGATCGCGAGGTGCGCGAGCGCCGTGGGCGCGGGGCGGGCGACGTGCGGGGGCTGTTCGCCGCGCGCGAGGGTGATGACGGGAGAGCCCGTGCCCGCGAGGGCGAGCTCGTCGCGGCCGTCGCCGTCGATGTCGGCGATGGCGGGGGCCGAAGAGATCCCTTCGCCCACCAGCGGGAAGAAGTTGAAGGAGGTGTACGGCACGGGCCAGTTGGGGTGGTAGGCCCCGCCCGCGTGGTTGTTGCCGTCGCCGTGCACGACGTAGATCGCGCCGATGTTGTCGTCGCCGCGGAGCCTCTCGTTCGACACCACGACGATGTCGGGGATGTCGTCGCCGTTGAAGTTCCCGGTGCCCACCGAGCCGAAGACCCGGTTGTACTCGGTGTCGGGCTCGGGGAAGTGGATCAGCACCGGGAAGCCTGGCTTGACCGCGCCGGTGTTGGAGTCGAGGGCGTAGAGCTTTCCGTCGAAGGCGCCGAAGACGATGTCGAGGCGGTTGTCTCGGTCGAGGTCGACGAGCACGGGGGAGCCGAAGATCCCGCGGTCGAGGATCGCGTCGGGCGAGGTCATCGCGCTCGGCACGTCGGGGAGGTTGAAGGGGAACCCGTGGCCGTAGGGCGTGCCGTCGTGGTTCCAGACGTAGACCGTGCCGTGGTAGCCCGTGACCACCACCTCGAGGTCGCCGTCGCCGTCGAGGTCGGCGACGCCCGGCGTCGACATCACCGTCTCGCGGATGATCGCCGGGTCGATCGGGGCGGCGCCCATCACCGCGGTGTAGGCCCGAGAGCCCAGGTAGCTCGGCGAGCGCGCGGGGTCGGCGCCCAGCATCAGGTTGGTGCGCACGGGCCAGCCGGGCAGCTCCGTCCCGTCGGCGCGGAGCGCGTGGATGCGCCCGTCGGCGTCGGGGTAGACGATGTCGGCGGAGCCGTTTCGGTCGAGGTCGATCAGGTGCGCCGAGCCCTCGCCCGAGGCCCCCAGGTCGATCGGAAAGCCCGGCAGCACCGTCGGGTCGCGGTGCACGTAGAACGCGCGCCGCACCTCTCCCGGCACGTCACCGATGGTGCCTTCGTAGTGCGCCGTGACCCGGATGCGCACGGTGATGGTGTAGCGGTTCTCGACCTCTCCCGGGTTGTCGATGTTCAGGGTCGAGAGGTCGAGCTCGCCCAGGGTGTTGGTGACCGCCGCGGTGACGTTGCGCTCCTCGCGCACGGTGCGCCACGCGGTGGCGGCGGGCTCGACGCCCGGGGCCCACTCGACGGTGTAGTCGAAGCGCGGCGCGCGGCGGGCTGCGATGCGGCCCTCGATGCGGAGCGTGCGCTGCGCGGGGCGGTCGGGGTCGAAGACCGTGAACCACCGCGGCGAGGTGATGTCGACCTCGGGGGGGATGCGCCCCTGCGCGACCCAGTCGACGGCGCGGCGGGCGTTGGTGCGGCCGTAGCCGAAGCGCTGGTCCCAGCCCGGGAGCGAGGGGTACTTCGTCGGGTCGTGGTTGGGGTGCGTGGGCTGGCTCTCGGGCACGTTCACGTCGTCGGTGGTCATCGAGAGGAGCTGCTTGACCTCCTCGGCCGAGAGCGCGGGCGTGAGGTTCGACTGCAGCGCGGCGGAGTAGATCAGCCCCGCCATGCCCGAGGCGTAGCCCACCGCCGCCGACGAGCACGCGGTCGCGCCCACCGAGAGCACGAGCTGGGCGCCGTAGTTCGTGCAGTTGTTGAAGTTGAGGTAGGTCGTCGACCCGCGGAAGTTCTCTCCGTCGAAGCGGATCGCGTGGGTGTAGACCATGTGGTTGGCGGTGCCCGGCATGTTGTGGTGCCGGGAGTTCTCGTCGGCGGCCGAGGCGATGATCACCGCGCCGTTGGCGTAGGCGTAGTCGATCGCGCGCTGGGCGTAGGTCGACATGTTGATCGTGCCGAGGGCCTCTTGCACGACGCTCGCGCCGCGGTCGACGCTGTAGACCACGCCCTGGGCGAAGTCGTTCACGTCGGTGATGAAGCTGTCGCCCACGCGCGTCGGGAT
>JAEYZO010000119.1 GCA_023428035.1 Pseudomonadota bacterium
GGGGGGGTGGGCGGGGGGGGGGCGTGCGCGCCGGGCGCCCCCGCACCCCGCTCTCGATGGCCGGGGCCTGCGACCGCCCGCCCACCACCGGCACCCTCGGGATCACTGACGCGAGGGTGATCGCGCCCGGCGCGCCGAACCGCTCTGTGCTGCTCCAGCGAGTGAGGGCCACCGACGCGAACCGGATGCCGCCGATCTCCAGCGGCGTCGTCGACACCGCGGGGGCGTCGCTGCTCGAAGGTTGGATCCGCGCGCTCGCGCGCTGCCCCTGAGCGCTTGCGCCAGGGTGCGCGCGGGGGGCACCATCCCCGCCCCTGCATGGAGACCGAAGGCACCACGGGAAGGGGCGCGCCCTGGGTCGCGCGGCTCGACCTCGAGACGGTCGTCAACAGCGCGCAGGACCTCTCGCTCATCGAGGACGCGCTCGCGGCGTCGTTCACCTACGCGGTCGCGCCCTACGTCGACGCGACAGGGATGGTCGTCTGCGAGTTCGGCGACGTGCTCATCGAGTCGCTGGTGTACTACGCGCCCAACGCGGGCCCGCCGAAGCGGCGGCGGGTGCGCGCGGCGGTGGGCGTGGTGGGCGAGGACCGCTGGGGCCTCCAGGTGGTGCAGCGCTGCGACTGCGGCACCTGGGGGCGCTGCGAGCACGCGATGGCGCTGCTGCTGGACCTCTGCGTGAACGCCGCGATGCGTGACGCCGTCTCCCGCGGTCGGAGCGCCGCCGACGCGGTGGTGGGCGTCGCGGAGCTCAGGGCCGACGCGCTCCGGAGGGTGGCCGCGCAGCGCGCCGTGCGCGACTGGATGCCCGTGACGCCGCGGAGCTCGCAGCGGCCGCACGAGCTCCTCATGAACGTCGTCGACGCGGGGCGCGTGTCGACGGTCGACGCGTCGGGCTACGACTTCCCCGCGATCGAGCTGCGCTTTCAAGACCCGCGCGACCGCACGCTCTACGACCCCTCGCAGGGCCGCGGCACGCTCACCGACGACGACGCGCGGGTCGCCTCCCTCGGCCACCCCCTCTCGCGTCGTCGCAAGGGCGTCGCGGTGGTAGGTGTCGCCGCGTCGATCGCCCTCTCGCTCATCAAGGACCGCGAGACGGCCCCTACGCTCGAGGGCGCCAAGGGCGTGTCGGTGCGCTTCTCGACCACGTCTCTCTCGCTGCGCTTCGAGCGCGCGAGGGTGCCGCGATCGCTGCTGCAGAAGCACTACGTCGAGATGGGCAACCCCTGGCGCCCCTCGCGCCGACGGCCTTCACCGCCGAAGGACGACGGCCCCGACGCCGACGCCCTCGTCGCGCGGTGGACCTCCCACGACGGGGAGCTGCGCTTCGACGCGAGCCAGGTGGTGCTCTTCACCGGTCCCTTCCCGCTGGTGTGGAGCCGCGCCGACGCGTGCTTCTTCCCCGTCGACCCCACGGTGGACCTGCAGGTCGCGTGGCAGGCGCACCGAGCTCCCATCGTCGAGATCCCCTCGGGCGCGACCGCGGAGTTCTACCAGGCCCTCAACCGCCGCGTGGGCGGGCGGGGCGTGCGACTGCCTCGGCCCGAGGCGATGGGCCTGCCTCCGCGCGAGACCCCGACGATGGTGCTCCGCATCGAAGGCACGCCCCTGGAGCTCACCGCGCGCCGCGCCGCCGTGTACTCCTTCGGAGAGGGCGCGACGAGCGCGTCGGGCGCCGCGCCCGAGGGCGCGGACACGGTGCGGAGGGACCTCGAGGTCGAGGCCGAGGCGATGGCCCGGGTGCGTCACGCCGGCCTGCGGTGGAGCGACGACGAGCGAGCGTGGGTCGCGCGCGACGAGGCCGCGGTGGAGTTCTGGCGGCGGGGCCTCGGGGAGCTGCGCGGGGCTCACGAGGTTCCGCTCACGATCTTCCTCGCCGACAAGCTCCGCGGGGTCTCGTTCAGGCCGGCGCTCAAGGCCAGGGGGAGGTTTCGCCTCGTCGACGGGCTCCTCGACACGACGCTGGAGTTCAGCGCGGGGGAGCTGGTGGCGGACCTCGCCGACATCGTCGAGGCGCTCAAGCTCAAGCGACGCTGGGTGGCCCTCGACGACGGCTCCCTCGCGGAGATCAACGACGCCGTCGCCCAGCTCGCGGGCGAGGTGCCCGAGGTGCTGAAGCCCACCAAGGACGGCGGCGCGGTCACGGGCAAGCTCGCGGCGCACCAGCTCGGGCGCGTCACGCGCTGGATCGAGTCGGGCGTCGAGGCCGAGGTCGACCCCGGACTCGAAGCGTTCCGGTCGAAGCTCAAGGAGCTCGGCGTCGCGACGAAGCCCGAGATGCCAAGAGCGCTCAGCGCCACGATGCGCCCGTATCAGGAGCAGGGCCTCGCGTGGCTGCAGTTCCTCCACGCGCTCGGGGTGGGCGGAGTGCTCGCCGACGACATGGGCCTCGGCAAGACCCTCACCACCCTCGCGCTCCTCCAGTGGCGCCGCGAGAAGGACGGGCCCGCCGTCTCGCTCGTGGTGGCGCCCACCTCGGTGGCGAGCAACTGGATCCGCGAGGCGGCGCGCTTCACGCCGAAGCTCAAGGTGCTTCTCCTCCACGGGCTCAAGCGCACCCGCGACGTGAAGGAGATCGCCAAGGCCGACGTGGTGGTGACCACCTACGCGCTCCTGCGGCGCGACCTCACGACGCTCGCGGGGATACGGTTCCGCTACGTGGTGCTCGACGAGGCGCAGAGCGTGAAGAACGCGGGCGCGCAGACCCGGCAGGCCGCGGCGGAGCTCGACGCCGAGGCGCGGCTCGCGCTCACGGGCACCCCCGTGGAGAACCGCCTCGGTGAGCTCTGGTCGATCATGGACCTTTGCAACCCGTCGATGCTGGGCTCGGCCTCGGGCTTCACGGCGGGCTACGAGCGCGCCGTCGCGATGGAGCCCACGGGGCCAGCGGCGGAGCGGCTGCGCGCGCTGGTGCGACCCTTCCTCCTGCGGCGCACCAAGCGGGAGGTGCTGAAGGACCTGCCGCCCAAGGAGGAGATCGACCGCGTGTGCGCGCTCGGTACGCGCCAGCGGAGGATGTACGACGCGCTCGCCGCGACGCTCTTGAAGGAGGTCGAGGCGAAGGTGAAGGCCGAGGGCATGGGCAAGAGCGGCCTCGCGGTGCTCACGGCGCTTCTACGGCTGCGGCAGATGGCGTGCGACCCGCGGCTGGTCGACGCGAAGGTGCCGGCGACGGCGAGCGCGAAGCGGGAGTCGTTCCTGGAGCTGGTGCAGGCGCTGACCGAGGAGGGCCGGCGCGTGCTGGTGTTCTCGCAGTTCGTCGAGCTGTTGAACCTCTGGAAGCACGACCTCGACCGGATGGGCGTGCGCTACGAGTGGCTCGACGGGAGCACCCGCGACCGCGACGGCGCGGTGCAGCGCTTTCAGACGGGGACGGCGCCCTTGTTCCTGATCTCGTTGAAGGCGGGGGGCACGGGGCTGAACCTCACCGCGGCGGACACGGTGATCCACTGTGACCCGTGGTGGAACCCCGCGGTGGAGGACCAGGCCACCGACCGCGCGCACCGCATCGGTCAGACCCGCGCGGTGACGGTGTACCGACTCGTCGCGAAGGGCACCGTCGAAGAGAAGATCCAGCTGTTGAAGAGGCGCAAGCGCGAGATCGCCGACGCGGTGGTGAGCGCCGAGGGGGGCGCCGCGCTGCGTGGGCTCACCGCGGAGGACCTGGAGATGCTCCTCGGGGGGAGCGGCGAGGGGGAGGAC
>JAEYZO010000622.1 GCA_023428035.1 Pseudomonadota bacterium
GTGAGAGACTCCGCGGCGATGGAGCCGACCCTCTCCCGACACGCCCCGTCGCCCCCCGCGCTCCCGGTCCTCGGTCACCTCCTCTCGATGCGAAGCGAGCCCCTGACCTGGATCCCGAAGGTCACCCGCGAGCACGGCGACGTCCTCCGGCTCACCTTCCCGCGGCGCCAGGGCCTGCTGGTGAACCACCCCGAGGGGGTGCGTCATGTGCTGCAGGAGCACCACCGCAACTACGACAAGGCCACGCCGGGCTTCGAGGAGATCCGCAAGCTCCTGGGCAACGGCCTGCTCACTTCTGAGGGCGACTTCTGGCTCCGCCAGCGCCGCATCGCGCAGCCCGCGTTCACCCGCCAGCGCCTCGCGGGCTTCGCCCCCACGATGGTGCGCGCGAGCGAAGACCTCAGGGAGCGCTGGCTGGGTATCTCCCCCTCCCGGCCCACGGTCGACGTCGCCGACGCGATGATGGCCCTCACGCTTCGCATCGCGGGAGAGACCCTGCTCTCCACCGACCCCTCGGCGAGCGCCTCGGAGGTGGGCTCGGCCCTCGCGGAGATCCTCCAGCAGATCCGTGGGCGCATCGCGACGCCGTTGCAGTTCCTCGCGAGGCTGCCCACGCAGAAGAACAAGCGCTACGCCGAGGCCGCCGCCACGCTCGACCGCGTCGTCCGGCGGATCATCGAGGAGCGCCGCCGTGACCCGGGCGCCGACGACGGGCGCGACCTCCTCGGGATGCTCATGGCCGCGCGGGACGACGACGGCCGCGGGATGAGCGACGAGCAGCTCCGCGACGAGGTGCTGACGATCTTCCTCGCGGGGCACGAGACCACGGCCAACGCCCTCGCGTGGACCTTTCACCTCCTCTCGCTGCACCCCACGGTGCGGCGCGCGCTGCACGACGAGGTCGACGCGGTGATCGGCGACCGCGCGCCCACCCTCGACGACCTGCCGCAGATGCCCTACGCCCGGCGGGTCATTCAAGAGTCGATGCGGCTCCGACCGCCGGTGTGGTTCATCGCGCGGCGCGCCGTGCGCGACGACGCCATCATGGGGCACGCCGTCGAGGCCAACTCGATGGTGTTCATCTCCCCCTGGTCGCTGCACAGGCACCCGGGCTTCTGGCCCGACCCTGAGGGTTTCGACCCCGACCGCTTCCTCCCCGAGTCCGTCGCGGCGCGGCCGACCGCGGCGTACATCCCCTTCGGCGCGGGCCCGCGCATCTGCATCGGCCAGGGCTTCGCGATGATGGAGGCGCAGCTCATCCTCGCGTCGCTGTGTCGCTCGTTCACGCTGGAGAACCTCCCTGGGCGGCGGGTCGAGCCCGAGCCCACGGTGACGCTCCGCCCCCGCGGGGGCCTCCCCATGACCCTCGTCGCGAGGCGGTGACCTCCATGCTCCGCGCGCTCCCCCTCGCCCTCGCGTTGACCCTCGCGTCTCCCCTGGCGCGGGCGCAGGTGCGCCAGCCCGACGGCACCACGGTGCCCGTGGGAGTGAGCCTCCAGGGCTACCTCGACCGACGGATGGAGACCGGCCTCGACGTGGTGCGCGACGCTGCCATCACGCCGGAGCGCTTCACGCCGGGGTGCTCGATCCGCTTCACGGTGGTGGCGCGCGACACGGGCTACGAGAACTCCTTCGGCTGGTACAACGTCACGCCGGGCCGCGCGCCCGCCGCCGACGAGCTCTACGAGCTGGTGGGGACCGCCCCGGGAGAGGGCTTCACGGCCTCGCTGTCGTTCTTGAGCGAGCCGCGCTGGCGGGGCGGGGAGATCGGGTTCTACCTCCGCACGCCGCCGGGCTACGTGTACTACTCCGAGCGCGCGTACCAGCCCGACCGAGAGGTGTCCGGGGGCTTCGTGCACCTGTTGATCTACGACTCCCGCGCGACGGCCAACGCCTTCTATTTCGCGTGGGAGGACCTCTTCAACGGCGGCGACAACGACTTTCAGGACCTCTTGATGATCGTCGACAATCTCGTGTGCGCGGGCGGCGGCGACGCCTGCGACACGGGGATGCCGGGCGCCTGCGCGCGGGGGATGCGCCAGTGCCGCAACGGGGCGCTCGCGTGCCTCGCGACGACGCAGCCCGCGGACGAGGTCTGCGATGGCATCGACAACGACTGCGACGGGACGGTCGACGAGGGCGTGACCTCGTGCGGCGCGCGGCGGGTGTGCGACCGGGGGCTCTGCGTCGAGGAGTGCTCGCAGGAGCTCGGCTGCGCGATGGGCTTCACGTGCAGCCCGCGCGGAACCTGCGTGACCGACGCCTGCGCGTCGGTGGAGTGCCCCGAGGGTCAGGTGTGCCGCGACGGCGCGTGCCGCTCGTCGTGCGAGGGCGTGACCTGCCCGCGGGGTCAGGTGTGCCGCGTCGGCCGGTGCGTGGAGCCCTGCGCGGGGCTCACCTGCGACGGGGACCAGGTCTGCGTCGACGGGGTGTGCGTGACGCGCTGCCCGTGCCGGCGCTGCGGCGCGGGGGAGAGCTGCTTCACCGACGGGCGGTGCCGACCGAGCTCCTGCGCGACGGTGACCTGCGGAGAGGGCTTCGCGTGCGTCGACGGGCGCTGCGTCGACACGTGCGAGGGCGCGGTCTGCCCCAACGGCGGGGCGTGTACGAGGGGTCGCTGCGTCGGCGCTCCCCCCGACGCGGGCGCTCCCCGCGACGCGAGCGTGCCCCCGAGG
>JAEYZO010000246.1 GCA_023428035.1 Pseudomonadota bacterium
GCTCGACATGGACCGCGACGGCAACCCGCTCGACGACGTCCTGCGGATGGTCGGCAAGGCGCCCCGCTAGGGGCGCTCCGCAGGTCGCCCGCGTCGCCTCGATGAGTCCCCCGAAGCCGCCCGTCCCCGCCGACGAGATGGCCGCCTTCGCGTCGGTCGTAGAGCGCGGCCTGCGCCACATCTATCACGGTCAGGTCACCGACCGCCGCGCGCGCTACCGCGTCATCGAGGGCTCCTGGCCCGACGGGCTCTCGGGCCGGGTCTTCACCACGGTCTTCCCCTACCAGGCCGTGATGTCGACGGCGCGGCAGGTGGCCGCCGCGCCCAACATGCTCGCCGCCCCCGGCCGCGTGCTCACCCTCGACCTCACCCCCGCCGCCACCGTCGACGGCCCGCGCTTCGCGCTCAGCCTCCAGGCCGTGCGCAACGACGCGTGGCACCTGCGGAGCCTCGCCCCCGAGGCCTTCGTGCGCACCGACTTCGCGGAGTTCTCCTGGTTCGGCCTCTCGAACCTCTCCAACACCACGCCCATCCCGACCTTCCCGGCGGGCGACGGCGGCGCGCGGCTGGGGCTCACCTACGACGCCGGCCGCCCCGTCGAGGCCTCGCCCGTCGACCTCGAGGTCGTCTCTACGGTCGGCCGCCTGCGCGACTACCACGCCGCCGCGCGCGGGGTGTTCTCACCCATGATCATGACCACGGGCCACCCGGCCTACGACCCGGCCTTCGAGCCGGGCCAGCCGCGGCTGCTCTACACCAACCTCGTCCCCCGCATCGACACCTTCCTCCGCCCGAGCGCGCCGGTGCGCGCCGACCTCTACCTCGTCACCTGGGACGGCGAGCACCCCGGCCCCACGCCCCCGATGCGGGTGCGCGTCGACGGCCGCCCGGTGATCCTCGACCACGCCAGCGCGCACCAGCTCTGCATCACCCGAGACCACGTCGTCGTGCTCGGCTCGACCCTCGTGCTCGGCGTCGCCTCGCTCATCAACCCGCTGCGCCCACTGCTCCGCGACGCCCTCCGCGACCTCGTCGGCGAGGCCCTCGGCGCCGCGGGCACCGACGCCTTCGACCGGCTCAACGCGCGCGTCCCGGGGCGCCACGCGGCCTCGGTCCCGCCGTCGGAGACCCGGGTGTACGTCATCGAGAAGGCCGCGATCCGCCGGGCCCTCGCCGAGGGCTCCGACCACGTCGACGCCCGCGCCTTCACCCTCGACTGGGAGGCCACCCACGCCGTCGCCGACCACGACTGCGACGACGACCAGATCACCCTCTACTGCCAGCACAACGTCGGCGCCGACCCGGCCGACCAGCTCGAGCCGGGCGACCCCCTCCTCGGCGGCGGCGCGGTGCACCCCGAGCTCGAGGGCATCCTGTCGTCGTCGACGGACCTCAACCAGGTGCGCCGGCACGTCATCGACCTGCGCGCCGGCACGGTCCGCAGCACGGCCTACCCCGACCCCGAGGGAGACGGCTTCGCGCGCGGGCTCAACCTCCTCCCGCCGCTCCAGGTGCTGCCGTACCGACCCGAGGGCGACCCGCGCGGCTACGACCTGCAGCGCTGCGTGGCGCGGCTCGACCACACGGTCTGGGTCACCGGCGGTCACATCCCCTGCACCATGGACCAGCGCGTCTTCGACATCTTCTACCGCGCGCGGGTGCTGGGGCGCGACGAGCCGCGGCGCCTCGTGCCGATCAACGAGTACCTGCGGCGGGTGAGCGACCCCTCGCACACGGTGCGGATGTACCGCCTCGACCGGGACCTGAAGCTGGAGAGCGAGTGGGTGCTCCCCGCGGGGTGGTTCATGGGGGCGCCGATCTTCGCGCCGCGCCGCGACGCCGCGACGCTGCGCGACGGGTGGCTCGTGGCGCAGGTGTGGGGGCCCGACGCGCCGCACATGGAGGTGTGGGTCTGGGACGCCTCGCGGCCGCTCTCCGACGGCCCCGTGGCCCGGCTCGGCCCCGAGGGGCCCGACGACGCGCTGCAGCCGGGCTTCCCGCTGCACTCGTCGTGGGTCGACGACGCGGCGGTGCGCGGGTGGGAGCGGCCCGGCTACGCCGTCCCGACGCTCGAGGTGCCGCGCTCCGTGAAGGCCCTCACGCTGTTGACCGTCGCGGGGACGGCGCTCTCCCGCTGGGTGCAGCAGCGGGTGCGGGGGTGACGCGGTCGATTCCACTTCACTCCGCCGCCGCGCTCCGCGCATCGTGGGCGGTCGGAGGTGCCGTGACGAGTCCGCGCTCGAAGACATCCCTGCTCCCCTCGCTCCTCGCGTCCGGTCTGGGCGTGTCGCTGGCGGCCTCGGCGTTCGCGCAGCCCCGGCCCGCGCCGTCGACGGCCGCGGGTCCGCGCGCGCGGCTGGTGTTCCTGCACGCGTCGCACGCGGTGCGAGACCGAGCCTTCTCGGCGTGGCGGAGCCGCGCGCCCTACGCGCCCCTGGTGTCCGACGTCGCCTACGGTCGCTGGGGCCTCGCCGAGGTCGAGCCCGGGTCGCAGGGCTTCGCCGGGCGCCTCGCGGGGATGGAGCCGCCTACGGCAGCGCGCCTGGGAGCGAACACCGGCCTGGGCAGCCCCGAGGCGGGGCGCACCTACTTCGTCGTCGTCACCGGCGGCTCGGCGGACCGCGTCGACACGCGCTCGCACAACCCGCCCGCCGTCGACGCCGGGGCGCCGGGGCGCATCCTCGGGCTCTGGCAGGGCCCGACGAGGGTCGACGTGTGCGCGTCGGCGCGAGGCGCCCCCGTGATCCCGGCGCGCAACCTCGGCGGCACGGGGTACATGGCCCCGCTCAGCGCGCCCCTCGCGGGGACCGTCAGCGTGCGCGCCACGGCCGCGGCGGGGCCCTGCGCGGGCGCGGTGCTGGCGACCTTTGACTACCGCCCCATCGGCGAGCCCGAGGCGGCCTTCGTCTTCGGCGCGACCGACGGCGCGCTCCAGATGGTCGCCTGCGCGGAGTCGGGCAACGGCTGCCGCGCCATCCGTCGTCTCCCCTGAGCGAGCCGTCTGCGCGACCACCGCGAGGCGCGGGCGCTCCAGAGAAGGCCGCGCCGGGGAGTCACGCGACCGCGGGTCCAGCGCGCGCCCCCGTTGGAGCTCGCCTCCGCGTCGTGCTTCGATCGGCGAGGTCAACCGATGAGTACGCGCCCCGTCGACGCCGTATGGCGCACCGCGACCCACCTGCTGGTGAGGCTCGAGCTCGGCCACTTCGTGCTCCTCGACCCGGCGGGGGCGATCGTCGAGCGCTACGACTCGGGCAGCGACAGCGTCGGGCTCTACTACACCTCGTACTACGTAGTGGGCGACCAGCTGCTGACGACCTTCTCGATCCCAGAGGCCTCGGACACGGGCGAGTACGACCCGAGCGTGGTGCTCGAGGGCCTGGCGCTCGCCGCCGACGCCGACACGCGACGCTTCGTCGAGGCGGCCCTCGGCGACGCCGACCGGGGGGAGCTGGCGTAGCTCGCCCGCCGCACGTGCGGGCGATGACCGACTTCGCCGCGGCTTGATTCACTCGTGGGAGCGGCAGGTCGCCCGCTGTCGGCCACCACAGCGGTGCTGTGGATGTACGCCACTCGCTCGCTCGCGAGGAATACGGCGGGCGTGCCCTTCTCGTTGATGCGCTCGCGGCGCCCCAGCGGGGATACCGGCGGTGCTCGTCGATCACCTGATCGACGACGGCGACAGGGTGGATCGTCATAGTCCCTCTGGACAACCCCTCCATTCCGCGCCCCGCGCTCGGCGAGGCACGTTCCCCGCTTCAACGGCTACGGTGATCAAGGCTCGTCGGGCAGGGCGAGTCGGGCGAGTCGTCGCACGAGCTCCTCACGGAATTCGTCCAGGCCCTCGATCGTGGCCCCCTCTGGTAAGGCCGCCGACGGAGGAAGTCGCCAGCCGCCGAGCGCCCAGGCCAGCGTCGCGGGGTCAGCGCCCGCGTGCTTCCTCTGCGCGTCGCGGAGGATGTCCTCCAGGGAGAGCCCCGCGCCCAGCAGTTGCTGAAGGTCGACCAGGTCGCGCCCCTCGACCCGATCGAGCAGCGTGCAGAGCTTGTTGGCCGCGATCTCCCTCAGCGAGTCGACCCGGACCACGCCGAACGGAGGCTTCTCGTCCGCGACCTGCGGGACGCGGTCGATGACAAGGTCGACGAGCGTCTGATCGTCCCCACGCGCGCTCATGCAGCGCATGAAGTCCCCGCTCTCGCGCAGGATTGTCGTCGTGGCGCCGACCGACGAAGACGCCGCCATAAGCGCGTCGGCTCCCTCCCGGAGTTCCACGCCGGGGGCGGCGAACAGGTCCAGGTCCTTCGTCCGCCGATGCCCGAAGTAGAAGCCCGCGAGCGCGGCGCCCCCCGTCAGGAAGAACCGCTGCGTACGCTCGAAGAACGCGCGGAGCAGGTCGCGCTGCAAGGGCGTCAGCCGGTCACCCGAGGAGTCCATCGCTCCGCCAGCGGTCGATCAGGAACTCCCAGAAAGCCCGCCGACGTCCCAGCATCGGACGGAGCGACTCCCACCGTGGCAGCACGTCACGACGGAGCGAGACGTACTGCCAGACGTCGGCGTACTGGGCCTCGCGCATGATCCGCGCGGTCCAGTACAGGCGGTCGTCCTCGCTGCCCTCGCGGAGCGCTCGGCGCACGGCGCCGTTGGTCACCGCCGCATCCCAGTTGAAATACGGAACGGCCTCCGGCTCGTGGACGTCGCGCGAGATCTGCCAGTCCATGCTGCGGTCGCACTCTACCTCGACCGCCTCGTCCTACGCCCGTTCGGGGCTCGCAGCCTGATGGCCCTTCGGTTGGCCACGGGTGTCACGACCCCGACCTCTCTCCCCGACGGGTCCCGCGCTCACGGTCACCCGCCAGCAGCGCGGGATCGCGGTCTCCGACGGGCACAAGCTCGTCGTCGACCTCGCCGACGACGTGCGCCACAGCGCCAAGCGCGACCCCGCGGTCGCCAAGCGCCACGCGAAGGTCGTCGACTACGCCGAGCTCCCCGCCCAGGCGGTGAAGAACGGCATCGCCCGCACCCGCGCCAAGGAGGCCAAGGCCGCCAAGAAGGCCAAGGCCCCGCAGCCCGACAGCGACAAGCCCAAGGGCTGACGGCGCCCCCCGCCGCGGGACGTGATCGACGCGTCGCTCGCGCGCGGGTTGCGGGGACCAAGGTACTCGACCAGCTCAGCGAGCTCCTCGCGCGCTGCGCTCTACGGACGCGCCCGTAGCGCCGACGCGTCGACCGACGCGCCGACGCCACGCCCCCTCCTCCCCCGGTCACCGGCATTCGCGACGATCCCGACGGGGAACGCGCGTTGCTCATCCCCCCGCACGACCGCGCCCACCGACGGTCGCGGTATGAGGTCCCCATGAAGATGCAGCTCCCCCTCGCAGTGGCCTTGGTGATGCTCTCCGGTTGCGGCGGCGGCGCGACCGGCTCGCTCCTCATCGACGGGCAGCCCGCGCAGATCAACGACTGCGAGAGCGGCGAGCACGAGCGCGTCGACAACGCCGTCACCCTGACCACCAGCCGCGGGACCTTCCGCTTCACCCGCGCCGCCGACGGCCAGGCCGAGATCTCCTACCTGGTCTCGGCGGTCGTCGACCCGCTGGGCATCCCAGTCCCGCTCCAGCGCCGCAACGTCATCCCCAACTGCGGGCCCATGACCATCACCCGTGAGGGCTACATGCAGGGCGGCGTCTACCCCGTCAGCGGCGAGGCCACCATCGAGTGCAGCAACGTCGGCACCAGCGACCCCGACCCCCACAGCTTCCGCGGGAGCATCTCCTTCGACCGCTGCCGGTAGGCGCCGGCCGATCATGCCGGCGCCCCCGTGACCACCGACGCTCAGACGCGGTCGAACCGATCCAGGTTCATCACCTTGTCCCACGCCGCGATGAAGTCCTTCACGAACTTCTGCTCCGAATCGGCGCACGCGTAGACCTCGGCGAGCGCGCGCAGCTCGGAGTGGGACCCGAAGACCAGGTCGATACGGCTGGCCGTCCACCGCGGCTCGCCCGTCTCGCGGCAGGTCCCCTGGAAGGCGTCGTTGGCCTCCGAGGTGGGCTTCCACTGCGTGCCCATGTCGAGCAGGTTCACGAAGAAGTCGTTGGTCAGCACCTCCGGGCGCTTCGTGAACACGCCGTGGTCTCCCTGACCCGAGTTCACCCTCAGCACGCGCAGGCCGCCGATCAGCACGGTCATCTCCGGCGCGCTCAGGTTCAGGCGGAAGGCGCGCTCGATGAGCAGGTGCTCGGCCGGCGCGTCGTGGCCCTCGCCGATGTAGTTCCTGAAGCCGTCGGCGTCCGGCTCGAGGACCTTGAACGACTCGACGTCGGTCATCTCCTGCGTCGCGTCGGTGCGGCCCGGGCGGAACGGAACCGTCACGTCGTGGCCGGCGTCACGCGCCGCTTTCTCCACCGCCGCGCAGCCGCCGAGCACGATCAGGTCGGCCAGCGACACCCGCTTGCCGGTGCCGGCGTTGGCGTCGTTGAAGGACTTCTGCACGGCCTCGATCGCCTTGAGCGCCTTGGCGAGCTCCGGCGGGTTGTTGACCGCCCAGTCCTTCTGCGGCGCGAGGCGCACGCGGGCGCCGTTGGCGCCGCCGCGCTTGTCGGTCCCTCGGAACGACGAGGCCGACGCCCACGCGGTCGACGCGAGCTGCGAGGTCGTCAGGCCCGAAGCGAGCAGCGCGCCCTTCAACTGCGCGGCGTCGCTCTGATCGATCAGCGCGTGCGTCACCGGCGGCACCGGGTCCTGCCAGAGCTGCGGCTCCTTGGGCACCTCGGGGCCGAGGTAGCGCGAGATCGGGCCCATGTCGCGGTGCGTGAGCTTGAACCACGCCTTCGCGAAGGCCTCGGCGAACTCGTCGGGGTGCTCGTAGTAGCGGCGCGAGATCTTCTCGTAGACCGGGTCGAAGCGCAGCGCGAGGTCGGTCGTCAGCATGCCGGGCGCGATCTTCTTCGACGGGTCGTGCGCGTGCGGGACGGTGCCTTCGCCAGCGCCGTCCTTCGGCCTCCACTGCTTGGCGCCCGCGGGGCTCTCGGTCAGCTCCCACTCGTACTCGAACAGGTGCTTGAAGAAGTCGTTGCTCCACCGGACGGGCGTCGTCGTCCACGTGACTTCGAGGCCGCTCGTGATCGCGTGCGCGCCGACGCCGGACTCGTAGCCGCCCTTCCAGCCGAAGCCCTGCTCCTCGAGGTTGCCGCCCTCGGGCTCGCGGCCGACGTGCGTCGCGGGCGCCGCGCCGTGCGTCTTGCCGAAGGTGTGGCCACCCGCGATCAGGGCGACCGTCTCCTCGTCGTTCATCGCCATGCGGCGGAAGGTCTCGCGGATGTCACGCGCCGCGGCCACCGGGTCGGGGTTTCCGTTGGGGCCTTCGGGGTTCACGTAGATGAGGCCCATCTGCACGGCGGCGAGCGGGTTGGCGAGCTGGCGCTCACCGCTGTAGCGCTCGTCGCCGAGCCAGGTGGCCTCCTCTCCCCAGTTGACCTGCTCCGGCTCCCACGCGTCCTCGCGGCCGCCGCCGAAGCCCATCGTCTTGAAGCCCATCGACTCGAGCGCGACGTTGCCCGTCAGCACGATCAGGTCGGCCCACGACAGCTTGCGGCCGTACTTCTGCTTGATCGGCCACAGCAGGCGGCGCGCCTTGTCGACGTTGGCGTTGTCGGGCCAGCTCCCGAGCGGGGCGAAGCGGATCTGACCGGAGCCGGCTCCGCCGCGGCCGTCGTGGATGCGATAGGTGCCGGCGCTGTGCCACGCCATGCGGATGAACAGTCCGCCGTAGTGCCCGAAGTCCGCCGGCCACCAGGGCTGCGAGTCGGTCATCACCGCCTCGATGTCCTTCTTCACCGCCGCCAGGTCGAGCGACAGGAACTCGGTGGCGTAGTCGTAGCCCTCGTCCATCGGATCACCGGCCGGGTGATTCGTATGAAGGGAGGCGAGGTTGAGGCGATTGGGCCACCAATCGGCGTTGGTCCGTCCGACGCGCGCCTTGCTCGAGAACGGGCACTTTTCAGCGTTTTCCATACGGCCTTGCCTCTACGTACTGCGGCGCGGACGCCGGGGGGTCACGCGCGAGCTCGTCGGCGCTGGCGTGACAGACGGCTTCGCGGAGAGGTCGTCGCCGACGCGGACTTCGCGGCGGGCCGGCGACCCCGAGGGCACGACGCGACGCCCCCGCCCCTCGGCCGTCAGCAGCGCACGTTCACGGAGCAGCGCGGCGGCGTGGGTCCCCATCTCAGCCGCGGCAACGTACTCCAGAACTCGGAGTCACTCCAGAGCTTGTATCGATCGTTACCGCGGCGCTCGCCGGTCGAAGCGCGCCACGCGCCACGGCCTGCGGGGCGCGCGAATCGGCTTCAGGATCTCTTCTAGGAATGCCTCGACGCGCTCGACGAACGGCGCCGGCCTGACGAGGCCCCGCGCTTGACCGCCCGCGACGAACCGCTGTCCCCTGCGCGATCGCCCGTGAGCACCAAGGACCCGCCCCCCAGGCCGTCGCTCTTCGAGAGCTACGACGTCAACCACCACTACCGCACGGGGTCGCCGCCGACGCTCCTGGCTGCGGTCCGCGAGGCGGCGGAGGAAGGC
>JAEYZO010000633.1 GCA_023428035.1 Pseudomonadota bacterium
GGGTCGATGTGCCCCGCGAGGGGGATCATCACCTCGACCCCGTGGCTCACCGCGTAGCCCACGCCGCGCGGGCGCTCGGAGCCGCCGTGCGTGAGCTCCCCGCGGATCTCCTTGGCGCGGGTCAGTCGCCGGATCGCGCCGTCGTACTCCGCGAGCACGCGCAGCGCCGACTCGTCGCCGGTGCGGAGCGTCGGGGTGATGGCCGCGCCGGGCTTGATGCCCAGCTCCGCGCACACGCGGCGCACGCTCTCGACCACGCCCTTGAGCGTCGCCATCGCGGCCTCGGCCTCGGGGTCGCGCGCGCCGTCGAGCTCGCCCGGGAAGGGGTTCACCGCGAGGCCCTCGCTCAAGCCGCCGTCGGTCTGCCGCCGACGCGCAGCGGCCGGGAGGTTCTGCCAGCACTCGTCGGAGAGCGAGGGCATGAACGGGTGCAGGAGGCGCAGCGAGGTCTCGAGGCAGTGGGCGAGGGTGAGCTTGTACGAGGCCCGCGCCGCGGCGGAGCCGTTGTCGAACACGGGCTTGCAGAGCTCGAGGTACCAGTCGCAGAGCTCGTACCAGAAGAACTGGTAGACCGCGGCGGTGGCCTCATCGAGGCGGAACTCGTCGAGGCCGCGGTTCACCTCGCTGACGGCGCGCGCGAGGCGCGAGAGCACCCAGCGCTCGGCCACCGACTCGGGCCGAGGGAACGCGCCCGTGGGTCGCTCGCCCACGTCGGCGATGTGAGTGAGCACGAAGCGCGTCGCGTTCCAGACCTTGTTGCAGAAGTCGCGGTAGCCCTGGAGCCTCGCGAGGTTGAGGTTGATCTTGCGCGACTGCGGGGGGTGGCTCGCGAGGTAGAAGCGCACCGCGTCGGCGCCGAAGGCGGGGAAGCCCTCCTTCAACGACGAGGTCGAGGGGTAGGCCTCGGAGAAGCGCTTGAGGGCCTCTTCGTAGGGCGCGCCCTGCGACGCGTGCTCGACGATCTCGCGGAGCGTGGCGCCGTGCACCAGGTCGAGGGGGTCGATGACGTTCCCCTTCACCTTCGACATCTTGTTGCCCTTCTCGTCGCACACCATCCCGTGCAGGAGCACCCTGCGGAACGGCACGTCGCCCATGAAGTGCAGCCCCATCATGAGCATCCGCGCGACCCAGAAGAACAGGATGTCGAAGCCCGTCTCCATCACGCTGTTCGGGTAGAAGGTCTCGAGCGCGGCGGTCTTCTCGGGCCAGCCTAGCGTCGCGAAGGGCCACAGCGCCGACGAGAACCACGTGTCGAGCACGTCGGGGTCGCGCTCGATACGCCCGCTCGCGCAGGAGCCGCAGGCGGTGACGTCGTCGCGAGAGACGGTGGTGGCGCCGCAGTCGGCGCAGTACCACGCGGGCACCTGGTGGCCCCACCAGAGCTGCCGCGAGACGCACCAGTCCTGGATGTTGGTCATCCAGTAGTTGAAGGTCTTGGTCCACTCCTCGGGGGTGAAGGTGCAGCGGCCCTCCTCGACGGCGCGCACGGCCTTCTCGGCGAGGGGCTTCATCGTGACGTACCACTGCGGCGACGCTATGGGCTCCAGCACGTCCTTGCTGCGCTGGCAGCGCGCGTAGGGGATCGAGTGCGGGGTGGCGCCGCGCGCGAGGCCCGCGTCGGTGAGGGCCTTCTTCACGGCCTCGCGGGCGACGAAGCGGTCCATCCCCGCGAAGGGCCCGCCGTGGTCGTTGAGGGTGCCGTCGGGGTTCAGGATCGAGATCGAGGCCAGCGCGTTGCGCTTGCCGCACTCGGCGTCGTTGAAGTCGTGCGCGGGGGTGACCTTCACCGCGCCCGTGCCCTTGGTCATGTCGGCGAGGATCGGGTCGGCGATGATCGCGAAGGTGCGCGCGGCGAAGGGGTGGCGGACGTGCTTGCCGATCATCCCCTGGTAGCGGGGGTCGTCGGGGTGCACCGCCACCGCGGTGTCGCCCATCATCGTCTCGGGCCGGGTGGTGGCCACGACGATCTCGCCCGAGCCGTCGACCAGCGGGTACGCGAAGGCGAAGAGCTCGGCGTTGGGCTTCGCCTCCTCGGGCTCCTCGCGCTCGACCTCGAGGTCGCTGAGCACGGTGCGGCAGCTCGGGCACCAGTTCACCATGCGGTCGGCGCGGTACATCAGCCCCTGCTCGTAGAGGCTCACGAAGGCCTCGCGCACCGCGCGGGACATGTCCGGGTCCATCGTGAACTTCGCGCGGTCCCAGTCGAGCGACGCGCCCATCACCCGCATCTGCTCGTAGATCCGGTCGCCGCTGCGGGCCTTCCACTCCCACACGCGCTCGGTGAAGCGCTCGCGGCCGAGGTCGTGGCGCGAGAGCCCCTCGCGGCGGAGCTCCCTCTCGACCACGACCTGCGTCGCGATGCCCGCGTGGTCGATGCCCGGCAGCCAGAGGGTGTTCATCCCCCGCATCCGGGCGTGGCGGGTGATCGCGTCTTGGATCGTGAGCATGAGCGCGTGGCCCATGTGCAGCGAGCCCGTGACGTTGGGGGGCGGGATCGCGATGGTGAACGCGCCCGCGTTGTCGCGGGTGTCTACCGCGGCGTACCAGCCGGCCTCGCGCGCGCGGGCGGCCTGGCGAGGCTCGACGTCTCGGGGGTCGTAGGGCTTGCTGAAATCGCTGGTCATCGTTCGGTCGCTCGCGTCAGGGAGTACGGTTCAGAAGCGAGGGACGCTCCTTACCGTGCGCGCGACCGGCGCCGCAACGGGCGCGGCGGTGGGATCAGGTCACTCGGCGGTGAGGCGCTTGAGCTCCTCGCGGATCATCGTCTCGGCGAGGCTGGGTACGACCTCCCAGACGACGCGCTCAACGACCTCACGGGTGAGCGCGGTGATCGCGTCGACCTGCGCGGGGGTGAGCCCCATGCTCTGCGCCAGGGCGCCGACCTCGGCCGAGGCCGCCGCGGCGGGCGCAGCCGCAGGCGCGGGGGGAGGGCACACGGGCTCCGGCGCGGGGGCGGGCTTCTCGACCTCGATCTCGATGTCGGGCCCCTCGTCGTGGGCGGTGGCCGGGGGAGCGGCGCGGGTGAGGGCGGGGATCGCCGGCCGGGTCGCGGACGTGGTGATCGGCCC
>JAEYZO010000369.1 GCA_023428035.1 Pseudomonadota bacterium
GGGCGAGAAGGCGTCGTCGACGGCGGCGGGGCGGCGACCCCGGAGGAGCGCGTAGGCGATGAGGCCGAGGGCGGGCAGGGCGAGGAGGGCGATCCACCAGGGGAAGCCCGCGCGCGGCGGGGCCTCGGGCGTGGCCGAGACGCCGACCACGATGGGCTCCGGCTCGGTGTCGGGCTGCCCCGCGTCGGGGCTCTCGACCCGCGCCGCCACGAGGTCGCGGAAGCGGTCTTCGCTCACCACGGCGGCGACGACGGCGTCGCGCAGCGCGCCCGCGGAGGCGGTGATGACGAACTCCCCCTCGCCGCGCTCGGAGGTGAAGCACCCGCGCTCGACGCGGCCCTCGCCCTCGCCGCTGCGGCGAGAGACCGTCCACTCGACGTCGCGCGCGGAGAGCTCGCAGCGGTTGGCGTCGACGAGCCGCGCGCGGAAGCACACCCGCCCTCCCGCGGTGGTGCTGCGCCGCGAGGGCGTCACAGAGATCGCCGTCGCGGGCCCCCGCCGCGCGCAGCGTGAAGGCGGTGGGTGTGGCTGTGGCTGTGGCTGTGGCTGTGGCTGTGGCCGTGGCTGCGGCTGCGGTTGCGGTTGCGGTGGAGGCGCGCCGGTGCGCTCGTAGCGGCGCTCGAGCACGGAGGAGGCGCGGCAGGTGGAGCCCTGGAGGGTCCAGTTGTATTCGGTCTCGTCGCGGAAGGAGAGGTGGTCGGCGTCGCTGGCGCTGAGGGTGTAGGTGCCGCGCTCGGCGAGGGGGGTGTTGGGGCTCGTCGCGCAGGAGACCGTCCAGCGGTTGCCGCTGCGGGCGACGGCGAGGGGGCGCACGTCGCGGTTGTCGCTCCAGCACTGGTTGGTGCGGTAGGTGCGGCCGCCCGAGAGCACGAGGTGCTCGCCCTCGGCGCGGATGGTCACCTCGCGGTTGGTGGGGTTGGCGTGCGAGGCGGGGCGCGGGCCGCAGTTCTCGCCCCACTCCGAGACGGTGACGGTGACGTTGTCGCGGGTGACGCGCCAGGTGCCCGAGAGGTCCTGCGCGAGCGCGGGGGCGGGCGCGAGGGCGAGGGCGATGAGTGCTGAGGTGCTCCGTCGCGGTCGCGCGCGCATCACGCTGCGACGCTACCCGATGGGAGACCGGGCGCGAGGGTGAATCGCTGGGGGGGGAGAGAGGGCTCAGCCCTCGGCGCGGAGCTTCTGGATGGCGTCGGTGAGCTCGGGCACGACCTTGAAGAGGTCTCCCACGAGGCCGTAGTCGGCGACCTGGAAGATGGGCGCCTCGGGGTCTTTGTTGATGGCCACGATGGTGCGGCTGTTCTTCATGCCCGCGAGGTGCTGGATCGCGCCCGAGATGCCCACGGCGATGTAGAGCCGCGGCGCGACGACCTTGCCGGTCTGCCCCACCTGGAGGTCGTTGGGGACGTAGCCCGCGTCGACCGCGGCGCGGCTCGCGCCCATCGCGGCGCCGAGCACGTCGACCAGGGGCTCGAGCACGGTCTTGAAGTTGTCGGAGCTCTTGAGCGAGCGGCCGCCCGAGACCACCACCTTGGCGTCGGTGAGCTCCGGGCGCTCGCTCTTCACCTCGTCGAAGGAGACGAACTCCACCCGGCCCTTGAGCGGCGCGGGAGACACGGCGACCTTCTCGATGGGGGAGCTCCCGCCCGAGGGGGCGGCGGCCTCGAACTCCGACTGTCGCACGCTCACCACCTGCACGGGGGTGGTGACCTGCATCGAGCCGTTGGCGTTGCCGGCGTACATCGGGCGCTTGTAGGTGAGCGCTCCCCCCTCGTTCGAGACGCGGGAGATGTCGCTCGCGAGGCCCGCGCCGAGGCGGGCGGCGACGCGGGGCGCGAGGTCCTTTCCGAAGGAGCTCGCGGTGACGACGACGAGGTCGTAGCCCTTGGCCACGTCGGCCACGGTGGGGGCGTAGAGCTCGCCGACGTAGTGGGCGAGGTCGGCGCCGTCGGCCACGAGCACCTTGCCCGCGCCGTAGCCCTGGAGCTCGGCGGCGGCGGCCTCGACGTTGTGCCCCGGCACGAGGATGTCGAAGGGGCGGCCGGCCTGCAGGGCGAAGGCGACGGCGCTGAGGGTGGTCTTCTTGAGCTTTCCGCCGGAGGTCTCGGCGATCACGAGGGTCTTGCTCATCGCGGGTTACTCCTTCACAGCGCCTTGGCTTCAGAGCGGAGCAGCGAGACGAGCTCCGAGACGTCCTTGACCTTCTTGCCGGCCGAGCGCTTCGGGGGCAGCTCGAAGCCGAGGTACTTCGACTTGAGGGACTCGTCGACGCCGAGGGTCGAGAGGGCGGCCTCTGCGATGGGCTTCGACTTCGCCTTGATGATCATCGGGAGCGGCGTGAAGCGCGGGCCGTCGTTGTAGGCGAACGACGCGGGGGTCACGTTGTTGGTCACGCTCTTGGGGGCCACGATGCGCAGGTCGACGGTGATGACCGCGGGGAGGGTGAGCTTGAGCTTCACCACGCCGCCGTCGACCTCGCGGCCGACGACCACCGACTTCTTGTCGGCGGCGAGCTCGACGCTCATCGCGAAGGTGGCGCTCGGCCACTGGAGGAGCTCCGCGAGGATCTGCCCCACCTGGTTCGAGTCGCCGTCCACCGCCTGCTTGCCGAGGATCACCAGGTCGGGCTTCTGCGCCTCGACGACCTTGGCGAGGGAGCGGGCGACGAGGTCGCCGTCGAGGGCCTCGTCGGTGGTGACGTAGAGGAGCCCGGCGTCGGCGCCCATCGAGAGGGCCTGACGGATGTTCGTCGAGGCCTCTTTGGGGCCGAAGGAGACGATGGTGACGTTGGTGTTCGGGATGCGGGCCTTGCCGTTCTCGGTGAGGCGCAGCGCGGTCTCGACGGCGTACTCGTCGAAGGGGTTGAGCTTGGGCTCGAGCCCGTCGGTGACGATCTTCGACCCGTCGGGGGCGATCTTGATCTTGTTGGCGTTGTCAGGGTCCGCCGTGCGCTTGAGGGGAACGAGGATCTTCAAGGTGACCGTCTCCGTGCAGCGGGGATGTGAATTGCGCTGAGGGCGTAGGGGTCGCCATCGCGCGGCGCGGGCGGGTGTAGGGCCCCGCGGCGCCGCGTGTCAAGCGCGTCGACGGCGTGGAATGAACGGCGATTCAGCGCGGGCCGACGGTCGCCGAGCGGCCCTGTCGCACGTCGGCCTCGGTGACCCTGACCTCTCCCGCGGGGCGGCCGTTGACCGTGAGCGCGTAGGCGGGGGCCGTGGTGATCCCACCGCCGTCGTAGCCCGCGGGGACGGGAACCCTGAGGCGCCAGCGGCCTCCCGGGGAGATGGCCCACGCGACCCAGGAGCGGGCGGCGCCGCGGAAGGTGACGGGCAGGGTCGCGACCACGGTGGCGGGGCCGTCGGTGTCTCCCTCGATCACGGCCCCTTCGACCCTGTCGAAGACCCACCCCCTCGGGAGCGGGAACGAGAGGTAGGGCGCGCGGGCGTCTTCGGCGAAGACCGGCATGAGGCGCTCGAGGTGCGGCACCCTCGCCTCGACGACGCCCGAGCCGCCCATGAGCATCACGCCCAGGGGCACGCGCTCCATCCAGCGGCGGTCGAGCACGACGCCGCCGTTGCGGCCCACGCGGAGCGCGCGCACCCCACCCGGGAGGGCCACGGTGAGGAGGTCCGCGGCGGTGATGGCCACGGCGCCCGCGTCGCGCCTGTCGAGGACGGAGACGAGGTACGCCTCGTCGCGGCGCCACACGGCGTCGACCTCGGCGTAGAGCTCGGGGGAGACGTAGGGGCCGAAGCTGCTCACCAGGGCGGGGCGCTCACCGACGAGCATGACCTCGTTGCCGCCGGCCCAGGAGGTGAGCACGGCGGAGCGGTTCCCGAGCGCGGGCGGGGGCATGTGGCCGCGGATGAAGCGCGCCTGCGCGGTGAGCCCGAGGATGTCGGGCGGGGGCTCGGCGTGGGTGAAGGGTCGCAGCGTGGGGTCGAGCGCGACCCACGCGAGGCTGAGCGCGAGGGCGCCCCCGAGGAGGCGGGGCCATGTACGCAAGGGGGGAGCGCGGCGGAGGAGCTCGACGAGGGCGAGGGCGAACACCAGCGCGAGGAGGGGCGCGACGGCGCGGGTGAAGCGGTTCTGTTGCAGCGAGAGGGCGGCGAGGCCGAGGAAGAGCGCGCCCAGGGGGAGCGAGCGCGGCCCGAGGGAGCGCCAGAGGCGCAGCGCCGCGAGGGGGGCGGCCACGAGCGAGAGCGGGGCGAGGAGGCCGAGCTTGGATCGCGCCTGCGCCCAGGCGTCGACGGTGAAGGGCGCCGCGGTGAAGAGCGGCGAGCACTCGTCGATGTCGGCCATGTACGCCGAGCGACGTCCGAGCCACTGCACGAGGGCGAGGCCGACCTCGCGGCGCGCGTGGGGGAGCGCCAGCGCGAGGAGGGCGATGGGCACGGCCCCGAGGGCGAGCGCGATGAGCGCGCGGCGGGGGAGGGAGTCGGCGCGGGCGCGGGCGTGACCGAAGGCCGCGAGGGCGACCGCCGCCACCGCGAGGAGGAGCGGCTGCAGGTACGAGAGCGCGAGGTGGTGCCAGGGCTGGCCGAAGGCGCGGATGAAGCCGTGGTCGACGGCGACGATCGCGAGCGGTGAGAGGGCGTAGGCGAGGGCGCCCGAGGGGAGGAGCCCCCGCGCGGTGGCGGGCTCGCGGTCGACGAGGTGGTGCGCGCAGAGGCCCGCGGCGGCGAGGCCGGCGTAGAGCACGGTGCCGGTGAAGGTGTGAACGCCCAGCGCGAGCACGAGGGCGCCCGCGAGCTCGGTGAGAACCGCGCGGCGGGTGGAGCCAGGGCGCGCGGTGACGGCGGTGAGCCAGAGGGCGAGGGCGGCGACGTAGAGGGTCTCGAAGACGTGGTGGTCGGTGCCTCCGACCTGCGAGACGGCGGCGGAGGCGGGCACCATGGCGCACACGAGGGCGGCGGAGACGGTGACCGCGGGGCGGCGCTGGGGGTCGGGCTCGACGCGCGAGGCGAGCCAGGCGGTGAGGGCGACGGAGGCGAGGCCGAGCGCGAAGGGCACCCAGACCATGACGGCGAGGGCGCGGTGGTGGGTGGCGCCGGCGAGCCACGCGGGGAGGGCGAGGAGCTGGTCGAAGCCCGGGGCCCAGGTGGCGGCGCCGCCGCGGGGCCACGCGAGGAAGCGGTCCCAGGTGGGGACGCGGGGGAAGTGTTCGAGCGTGAGGAGCGCGCGCCGGAGGTGATAGGCCGAGTCGTTGTCGGTGGGGACGACGTCTCCGCCGCCGAAGACCCTCCCGAGGAGGATCACCCGCGCCCACGCGGCGAGGGCGAGGGCGAGGGCGACGCCCGCGAGGGTGAGCGCGCGCGTGGCTCTGGGCGAGGGCTCGGCCGCGTCGTCGGTCACTGCGCGGCGCGGGAGTTCTTCACCTCGGCGGCGCGCGCCTCGGTCCAGGCGATGACCTTGTCTTCGAGGGCGACCCCCGCGAAGCGAGACATCTCCTGGATGCCCGTCGGAGACGTCACGTTGACCTCGGTGAGGCGCCCGCCGATCACGTCGAGGCCGACGAACCACAGCCCGTCGCGCTTGAGCCTCGGGGCCACGGCCTCGATGATGCGTCGGTCGTTCGCGTCGACCTCGGCGGGCACCACCGAGCCGCCGACGTGGATGTTGCTCCGGGCGTCGTCGGCGCGGGGCACGCGGAGGATCGCGCCCAGGGGCTCTCCGTCGAGGAGCAGCACGCGCTTGTCGCCCTCGCGCACCGCGGGGAGGAACTGCTGCACCATGGCGAGGCGCCGGCCGTCGTCGGTGAGGGTCTCGATGATCGAGCGGAGGTTCTTGTCCGCCTCGTCGAGCACCATCACGCCCCGGCCGCCCGCGCCGTCGAGGGGCTTGATGATGGCCGTGCCCCCGAGCTCGCGCACGAAGGCGCGGACCTCGTCCTCGCGCGAGGCCACCAGCGTGCGCGGGATCACCTCGGGGAAATGCAATTGGTACAGCTTCTCGTTGGCGTCACGGAGCCCCCGCGGGTCGTTGACCACCAGGGTCTTGCCGCGGGCGAGCTCGAGAAGGAGGGTGACGTAGAGGTAGCGGGCGTCGAAGGGGGGGTCGGTGCGGATCCAGAGGGCGTCGAGCTCGGCCACGTCGACCACGGTGGGCGCGCCCTGGGAGTAGTGGTCGGGCCGCTCGGCGCGCTGCACGCGGGTGGGGGTCACGCGGGCCAGCACGGCGTCGCCGGAGGCGGAGAGGTCCATGGGGCCGAGGGTGAAGACCTCGTGGCCGCGGGCCTGCGCGGCGAGCATCAGGGCGAAGGTGGTGTCCTTGTCGACGAGGACGTTGGCGATGGGGTCCATCAAGAACGCGATGCGCATAGAGGGCCGCGAGCATACCGCGGAGCCTCGTTCACGCGCCGCGGTAGATCCGATCGACGCGGGCGCGGGCGGCGACGAGGGCCTTGTCGAAGCGGCCGAGGGCGCGACCCTTGAGGGCGGTGTCGTGGTCGGCGAGGCGAGAGAGCATGGTGGCGTCGCGGCGCACTTCGAGCGCGACGAGGCCGAGGGTGAGGGGCCTCAGCGCGAGGTCGAGGCCGTAGCGAGACCAGACGGGCGAGCGGGCGTGGGTGAAGACGAAGAGCTCGGTCTCGCGGTCGCTCACGGGGTTGAAGAAGACCGCGACGCGCAGGGCCTCGGGGGCGGGCTGGTCGGTGGCGGGGTCGACCCAGTACTGGTCGTAGACGGTGAAGACCGGAGAGAAGAAGGTGGTCCAGTCGTCGACGAAGTGCGCGCCGTCGGGGACGCGGAAGAGCCTCCGGATCACCCAGGGGAGGGGCTTCTGCGGGCCCTTGTTGTAGACCCGCACGCGGTCGTCGGAGACGGTGGTGACGCACTCGACCTCGGCCATGCGCTCGATGGGGTGACCGAGGAAGGTGTGGGTGGTGGGCGTGTGCTCGACCTCGATGAAGTTGTCGAGGGCGAGCTCCAGCGGGACCTTCACGCGGCGCACGAGACGTCCCACGGGGGTCCAGCCCTCGACGTCCCAGCGGGGAAAGGCGGGGGAGGAGCCCGAGGATTTCACCCACACCGCGCCGAGTCGCTCGACGACGTCGAAGCGCTCGGCGCAGGGCTTCGCGGTGGGCGTGCCCGGAGCGGTGCCGTGGCCGTCGGCGGCCCAGCGCCAGCCGTGGTAGGGGCACACGAGCCGGTCTCCGTCGACGGAGCCCGTAGAGAGGCGCATCCCGCGGTGGGGGCAGCGGTCGGTGAGCGCGCCGAGGGCGCCGTCGGAGGCGCGGAAGAGCACCACCTCGCGGCCCGCGACGTTCACGCCGAGGGGTCTGTCGGTGAGGTCTTCGCTGCGGGCGACGGGGTGCCAGTGATCGACGGCGGCCATCAGTGCTTCGCGATGTGGGAGGCCACGCGCTCGGCCTCGAGGGCGATGTCGTGGAGCTGCCCGGTGATGGGGTTTCGGTAGCCGATGAAGTACAGCCCCGGCGCGGCTTCGTCTCCGTAGACCTTGGGGTAGCCCCGGTCGTCGACGAGCCCGCGGGGGTCGCGGAGCACTCCGTCGAGCGCGGCGCGGTAGCCCGTGGCGAGGACCACCAGGTCGAAGGGGGCGGCGCGGCCGTCGGTGAAGACCACGGAGTCTTCGGTGAAGCGCGCGGGGCCTGGGAAGACCTTCACGTGGCCCTGCTTGATGAGGGCGACGGTGCCGATGTCCATGAGGGGCACGCGCCCGCGCTTGAGGAGCGAGATGGGCCCCACCTCGGGGCGAGGGAGGCCGTAGCGGGAGAGGTCTCCTATGAAGCGGTCGGAGACGGCGAGGGCGAAGCGGTCGGCGAGGCTGGTGGGCATCCGAGAGAGGAAGAGCACCGAGTTCACCTGCGCGGGGATGCCGAAGACATCGCGGGGGAGCACGTGCTGCGGGCTGCGGGCCGAGAGGGCGGTGGAGGCGCCGCTCTCCCAGAGGTCGAGGGCGATCTCGGCGCCGGAGTTGCCCACGCCCACGACGAGGGCGCGCCTGCCGCGGTACGCGTCTCCGTTGCGGTACTCGCCGCTGTGGAGGACGGTGCCCTTGAAGCGCTCGCGGCCTTCGAAGTCGGGGGTGTGGGGCGCGCGGTTGTACCCCGTGGCGACGACGAGGGCGCGGGCGCGGAGGGTGCCTCCCTCGCGCGTGGGGACGACCCAATGGTCGCCGTCGCGGTGGGCGTCGTGGGCGGTGAGGCCGAAGCGGGGGTCGAGCTTGAAGCGCCGGGCGTAGGCTTCGAGGTACTCGACCACCTGGGCGCGGGAGGGGTAGTTCGAGACCTCGCGGGGCCACGGCATCATGGGGAGGGCCGAGAGCTGCTTCGCGGTGTGCAGGTGCAGTCGCTCGTAGTGCGAGCGCCAGCGGGAGCCGACGGTGGCGGCGCGCTCGACGATGACGTGGGAGAGCCCGCGGGCCGAGAGGCAGGCGCCGGCGGCGAGCCCCGCGGGGCCAGCGCCGAGCACGATCACGTTGGGGTCAGCAGCGGGCATCGGGGCGCTACCGTGCCCCCGCCCCGCGCCGCGGTACAAGGCTCTCCACCCCCGTAGGTCCCCCGGGGAGACCTCGTAGGTCCCCCGAGGGGACC
>JAEYZO010000448.1 GCA_023428035.1 Pseudomonadota bacterium
GTCTTGCATGTACCGGATGACCGCGACCTCGCTCGGCGACACCGGGTACTTCGCGGCGTCGTCCATCGCGATGCCCGAGAGGTCCAGGGGCTTCGAGGCCGCGAGGAACTTGTCGAGCTGAAAGGCCTGAACCTCTTCGAAGGCCTTGGTCTCGACCCTCGACTCACGCGCTGCGGTGCTGCTCTCCATGGGGGCGTGGGACTCTATACGAAGCCCGCGCCCTTGTGGATGCGCCCTCACTCCATCGAGGCCCGCTCGGCCTCCTTCGCGCGGCGCTCCAGCACGTCCGTCCCGAGGTAGCGGAACACGTACAAGCCCCCGACGAACATGCAGAGGAAGAGCGCCAGCACCCGCCAGCACACGAGGTACGGGATCTCGTAGGCCGCCGGCACCCAGGGCGACATCAGCGCCGACGAGCCCGCCTCGGCGATGCCCGACGCGCCCGGCGTGGGCGAGAGGTACAGCGCGAAGTTCAACAGCGTCTGAACGAGGATCACCTTGAGGATGTCGGGCCCCACCGTGACGAAGCCCCGCGGCGTGGTCGACAGCCCCAGGCCCAGGAGGATGAAGTACGCCACGCAGAAGCGCGCCCAGAAGAAGCCCACGGTGAGCGCGAAGGCCGTCGCCACCGCGGCCTTGCCGCGCGAGAGGTAGACCTTGAAGCCCGCGTGAACGCGGTCGACGAAGTGGATCAGCCCCTGAGAGATCGCGCCGGGCTTCAGCCCCTCGCGCTCGCGGAGCGGTCGGGCGAAGGGCAGCCGCGAGGTCACCCCGAGGAGCCCGTGCCACGCGGGCCCCAGCACCCGCGCCGCGTAGCGGAACACCGACTTCAACATCGGCGGGTGCAAGACGCTCAGGAGCAGCATCACGAAGCACGCGCCGAAGACCAGCGTGCTGATCGCCACGAGCACGTCGAGGGCCTCGGCGCCGGGCACGTTCAACAGCCCCTGCCCCCGGAGCACCAGCAGCACCACCGCCGAGGTGAGGAAGAACACGATGGTGCAGAAGGCCGTGAGGAGCTCGGCGGTCGCGATGTCGGCGAAGGGCATGCCCCCTTCGACGAGGGTCGCGACCTGCGCGACGGGGGCGCCGAGCTGACCCGGCGTGATGCCCGCCACGAACATCAGGACGAACTCCGACGCGACCGCGGTGCGGAGGCGTAGCTGCGGGCAGAGCACCCTGCCGAGCACGAACATCCTGAGGCCGCCGCAGACGCCCTCTTGGAGGGCGAACGCCGCCGCGACGAGGAGCCACAGGGGGCGCGCCGTGCTGAAGGCCGCTCCGAGCTGGGCCTGCTGCACCGCGACGGCGCGGTACACGAAGACCGTGAAGGTCGCCAGGGTGATCGCGACGATGAGCTGGATGCCGCGGACGAGCGTGGCGCGGTTCACGTCGCGGGCTTCAGGGCGAGGCCTCGACGCGCTCGAGGGAGCTCACGCCGTCGCGCGCCTCGCGCAGCGAGAACACCCCGTAGACCACGCAGGCCGCCACCGCGAGCGCCGCGCCCAGCGTCGAGTCGAGGGTGTAGCCCGCCGCGGTGCCCGCGAGGAAGGCCCCGAGCGCGATCGACCCCACCAGGAACAAGCCCTCGACGCGGGGGCGGCCGCCCTGCAGGCGCAGCGAGAGCATCCGCATCCCGTAGAAGGTGTTGACCGCGACCGCGAAGGCCACCGCCACCACGGGCGAGGCCGCGCCCGACACGCCCGCCGCCGCGATGAGCGCGTGGATGAGCAGGAACGCGAACTCCGGCGCGAGGGGCCGGCCCGCCTGGCGCACGCGGATCATCGAGCGGAGCATCCCGAAGGAGATCGTCGCGATGGGCCAGAGGTGCAGGAAGTCGTAGGCCGTGAGGGGCCCGAGGTGGATCTCGCGCCACACGTGGGTGCCGTAGATCCCCGAGACGATCATCGTGCCCGAGAGCACCATCACCGACTCGATCTGGTTGAGCAGCCCCATGCGGAACACGCCGGTCTCGGTCTGCTCCCAGCAGGTCGTGGCCGCGGCGCCGGGGATCAGGATCGCGAGGGCGACCGCGTACCCGGGGTCGGAGCCCAGCGTGTAGATCGTGATGAGCCCGATGTACGTGGTGTTGAGGATGTCGAGGCCGTGGTCGAGGAACTCTCCGAAGGCCGACGACTGCCGCGTGCGCCGCGCGTGCGCGCCGTCGGCGTTGTCGGCCCAGCAGTAGAGCTGCAGGAGCGCCATCGAGGCGAAGAACATCCAGCCCCGCGAGGGGTGCGCGGCGATGAGCAGCGCCACCGCGGCGAGGTTCAGGAGGTGCCCCGCGTGGGTGATGGAGTTGGGGTGAACGCTCGCGGGGATCAGCCGCAGCGAGGGCTCGACCAGCCACCGCTTGTAGAACGGAAGCAGCAACGAACGGTCGTCGGCCTTGTAGACGGGTGCGTTCGCCATGGGGTGCTCTCCGTGAGTGTGCGCGCGGTCGCGCGGCCGACGCAAACTCGCGGCGCGTGCGTAGCCGCGGTGGCACAGGCGCTTCGCCCGCTTCGCGCGGGCGCCGCGGCGCTGGCGCTCGTGGCGCGTAGGCCCGTAGTCTCCGGGCGCCATGAGCGAGTTTCAGTACCAGGACATCCTCCCCCTCGGGCGCGACGAGAGCCCGCTGCGCCTGCTCACCCGCGAAGGCGTCTCTACGGCCGAGGCGCTCGGTCGGAGCTTCGTCGTCGTCGAGCCCGAGGCCCTCACCGCCCTCACCCGCGAGGCGATGCGAGACATCGCCCACCTCCTGCGGCCGGGTCACCTCGCGCAGCTGCGGGCCATCGTCGACGACCGCGAGGCCAGCGACAACGACCGCTTCGTCGCGATGGAACTCCTGAAGAACGCCTGCATCGCCGCGGGGGGAGTGCTCCCGGGCTGCCAGGACACCGGCACCGCCATCGTGCTCGGCAAGCGCGGGCAGGACGTGCTCACCCGCGGTAACGACGAGGCCGCCATCGCGCGCGGCGTCTACGACACCTACCTCACCGCGAACCTGCGCTACTCGCAGCTCGCCCCGCTCGACATGTTCCGCGAGGCGAACACCGGCAACAACCTCCCCGCGCAGATCGAGCTCTCGGCGGTCGACGGCGATGCGTACAAGTTCCTCTTCATGGCGAAGGGCGGAGGGTCGGCGAACAAATCACTGCTCTTTCAAGAGACCAAGGCCCTGCTCAACCCGAGCTCGTTGATGGCCTTCCTCGAAGACAAGATCCGCCACCTCGGCACCGCCGCGTGCCCGCCGTATCACCTCGCGATCGTGGTGGGCGGCACCTCGGCGGAGTACGCGCTCAAGACCGCCAAGCTCGCCTCGGCGCGCTACCTCGACACCCTCCCCCGCGAGGGCAACGCCCTCGGTCGCGGGTTCAGGGACGTCGAGCTCGAGGCCAAGGTGCTGGAGCTCACGCGACGCACCGGCATCGGCGCGCAGTTCGGCGGGAAGTACTTCTGCCACGACGTGCGGGTGATCCGCCTGCCGCGCCACGGGGCCTCGTGCCCGGTGGCCATCGCCGTCTCGTGCTCGGCCGACCGGCAGGCCGTGGCGAAGATCACCCGCGAGGGAGTGTTTCTGGAGCAGCTGGAGACCGACCCGGCGAAGTACCTCCCCGACACGACGCACGACGAGCTCGAGGGAGAGGTGGTCAAGGTCGACCTCTCGCGCCCGATGGCCGAGGTGCGCGCCACGCTCTCGAAGTACCCGATCCGCACGCGGCTCTCGCTCAGCGGGCCGATGATCGTCGCGAGGGACATCGCCCACGCGAAGATCAAGGAGGCCCTCGACCGCGGCGACCCCATGCCCGCGTACATGCGCGACCACGCGGTCTACTACGCGGGCCCCGCGAAGACCCCCGAGGGGATGGCGTCGGGGTCGTTCGGGCCCACCACCGCGGGGCGCATGGACAGCTACGTGGATCAGTTCCAGTCGCTGGGCGGGAGCATGGTGATGCTGGCGAAGGGCAACCGCTCCCGCGCGGTCACCGACGCCTGCGCGAAGCACGGGGGCTTCTACCTGGGCTCCATCGGCGGCCCCGCGGCGCGCCTCGCCCGCGACTGCATCAAGAAGGTCGAGGTGCTGGAGTTCCCCGAGCTCGGCATGGAGGCCGTGTGGCGCATCGAGGTCGTCGACTTCCCCGCGTTCATCGTGGTCGACGACAAGGGCAACGACTTCTTCGCCGACACCATCGGCGGTCACGGCAAGAAGCTCCCGGTGAAGTGAGGGTGTGGTCGCGAGCGGCGGTGGGGTGAGAGACTCCGCCGCCATGCGCGGCCTCAGCGACTACCAGCGCCGGCTGGTGGTCTTCCTCTCCGTAGCCACCTTCTTCGAGGGCTACGACATGCTGGCCCTCACCCAGCTCCTGCCGAACCTGCGACGGCACTTCGGGCTCTCGCAGACCGAGGGCGGCGCGATGATCGCGCTCATCAACGTGGGCACCGTGCTCGCGTACTTCCTCGTGCGCCTCGCCGACCGCTGGGGCCGGCGGCGCGTGCTCTCGGTCACCATCGCGGGCTACACGGTGATGTCCTTCGTCTCCGCGCTCGCCCCCAACGCCGTGACCTTCGCCCTCGCCCAGCTCTGCGCGAGGGTCTTCCTCATCGGCGAGTGGGCCGTCGCGATGGTCGTCGCCGCCGAGGAGTTCCCCGCGGAGAAGCGCGGCACCGTCATCGGGGTCATCCAGGGCTTCGCCTCCCTCGGCGCCATCGTGTGCGCCGGGGTCGTCCCGCTGCTCCTCAAGGCGCCCACCGGCTGGCGCACCGTGTACATGGTCGGCGCCGTGCCGCTGGTGATCCTCGCCTGGGCCCGCCGCGACCTCCGCGAGACCGAGCGCTTCGCGAAGGAGAGCGCCGCGGCCCCCGCCTCCGGTCGCCCCCTCACGGCCATCCTCCGCGGCCCCTGGCGCAAGCGCGTGCTCGTGCTCAGCGCCGTCTGGTTCTGCGCCTACATCTGCACCCAGAACGCCGTCACCTTCTGGAAGGAGTTCGCCGTCCACGACCGCGGCTTCACCGACGCCGCGGTGGGCCTCTCGGTGAGCGTCGCCGCCCTCGCCTCGATGCCGCTCGTCTTCTACGCCGGCCGCCTCCTCGACCGCGTGGGCCGCCGCGCGGGCGCCGCGATCATCCTCGGCGCCGCCGCGCTCGGCACCTTCACCTCGTACACCGCCCACGGCCGCTGGGCCCTCACCGCCTCGCTCGTGCTCTCGGTCTTCGGCGCGAGCGCCGTGCTCTCGCTCCTCAACGCCTACACCACCGAGCTCTTCCCCACCGAGCAGCGCGGCGACGCCTTCGCGTGGTCGAACAACCTCCTGGGCCGCCTCGGCTACGTGCTCTCTCCCCTCGCCATCGGCGCCGCCGCCGAGCGCGTCGGGTGGGGCGCCGCCGTCGCACCCACCGGCGCCTTCGCCCTCCTCTCGCTGCTCATCGTCTGGGTCGCCCTGCCCGAGACCCGCGGCCGGGAGCTCGAAGACACCGCGCGGCCCTGAAGAATCTTCGCCACCTTCGGTGAGCCCTGGATAGACTCGCGGCTCCGTGGCGACGGCGCAGCCCAGCACCATCATCCCTGGGGAGTACATCGAGGCCATCAGCGGCCTCGACCTCGCGGGGTACTCCGTCGAGGGCGTGCTCGGGCGCGGCGGCGTCGGGGTGGTCTTCGCCGCGACGCGCGAGGGCGAGCCCGTGGCGGTCAAGCTCGCGTGGCCCTGGAGCACCCGCGACGAGGGCTTTCACCCCGAGCGCACGCACCACCGGCTGCGCCAGCCGCGGCTCAGCGACGACCAGCGGGCGCTCAAGTGCATCGCGCCCATCGACCTGCCGGTGTGCAACCGCGCGGTGAAGGGCGAGGCCGTGAGGCTCAACGAGATCAGCCACCCCGCGGTGGTGAAGCTCGTCTCGCGCTTCGCGGTCGACGGCCGCGCGGCCTACGCGACGGCGCGCGTCGACGGAGACGCCCTCGCCCTCAAGCCGGGCCCCGCGCTGGTGAAGCTCGCCAGGGCGGTGCAGGCCCTGCACGACCGCGACTGGCCGCACGGAGACCTCAAGCCCGAGAACGCGAGGGTGAGCGACGAGGGCGAGCTCACGCTCATCGACCCCCTGCCCATCGGCAGCGAGCTGCTGACCCCGGCGTGGAACCACCTGAACTTCCTGGTCTCGACGCCCCTCGTCGACAGCGCCGACCCCCGCGACCGACGGATGGTGTTTCGCCACCGCGACCTCGTGGCCCTGGCCCTCATGGCCTGCCAGGCCTTCGTGGGCGAGCGGCCCTGGTCGCACCCCGAGGTCGCGGGGATGCTCGACCGGAGCGTGCCCACCGAGCTCAAGCGACAGACGCTCCACGCCGCGCGCGAGAAGGTCGACAGGCTCCTGCCGAAGCTCCCCGGGGAGCTGCGGCCCTTCGTGGCGCTCGCGCTCGACCCGGGGCTGTGGCCCGACGAGGGGCCGATCTTCGCGGCCTACCTCCAGGCGCGGCCCTTCGAGGTGCGCTGCGACGCGCTCTCGACCCTCGACGTGGGAGAGGTCTTCGCCCGCGCCTGCGGGTAGCGGCGCCCCACGACCCGCGCGTCTGTGACGCAGACGTGGTGTAGAACTCGCACCCGCCCGATGCACCGAGACGTCCCTCGACCGCCGCCGCTCCCGTGGCTCGCGCTGCTGGCGGCGGTGCTGACGTTCTTCGGCGCCAACGCGGGCCGCAACTGGGACTTCACCGTCGACGACGCGGGGATCTCGTACAGCTACGCCCGCAACCTCTGGGCGGGGCACGGCCTCGTGCTCACCCCCGGCGCCGAGCGCGTCGAGGCCGCGACGAACCTCCTCTGGGTGCTGATGCTCAGCCCCGCCGACGCGCTGGGCGTCTCGCACGAGCTGCTCTCGAAGGTGCTCGGCCTCACCTTCGCGTCGCTCGCGCTCGCCGCGGTCGCGCTCTTCCCCGCCGTCGCGTACCGCCGGGAGCCCCGGTACTACGACCTCGTCGCGCCCCTCTGCGCCGCGACCTTCGCCCACAACGCCCTGTGGACGGTCTCGGGCCTCGAGAACGGGCTCTTTCAGTTCCTCTCGGCGAGCTCCGTGGTGCTGCTCGCGTGGGAGGAGCACGCCGCGACCCGAACGCCCTGGTCGTCGGTCACCCTGGGCCTGCTCTTCGCGACGCGCCCCGACGGCGCCCTCTACGCCGCGGCCATCGGCTGCGCCAAGCTCCTCAGGGCCTCGTACACCGGCTTTCGCCGGCAGGACGTCGCCTGGGGCCTCGCGCTCGGGGCCATGGCCGGGGCGCTGGAGCTCTTCCGCCTCGCCTACTTCGCCTGGCCCTTCCCCAACAGCTTCTACACGAAGAAGCGCACCTTCGAGTTCGGCAAGGACCTCACCAAGTTCGACTCCGCGGGCTGGAGCTACGTGCGTCAGTTCGTGCGCACCTACAAGCTCGAGCGCGCCGCCGCCGTGGCCCCCGCCCTCCTCCTCGCCTTCCGCGCCCCCGCCGCGCGGGTGGGCCTGGTCCTCTGCCTCGTCGCGGGGGTCTTCCTGCCCGTGTACTCGCACGGCGACTGGATGGAGGAGTGGCGCTTCCTCACCTACCCCCTCCCGCTCTTCACCCTCGCGGTGGCCGAGGCGGGCCGCGCCCTCTCGCGCTTTCCGCTCGCCCTCGCGCCGCGCGTCGCGCGCGCCGCCCTCGCCCTCGCGCTCACCCCCGTCGCGGCGTACTTCGTCATCGCCGAGACGACCCGCGCGTACCCCTCGCGGTACCCCTCGCTGCGCTCGCACAGCACCCTGGAGTTCTCCGTGGTGCGCGGCCGCGCGCGCTACTTCGCCGCCGCGGCGCGGGCCCTCGACGTGCGCGACGGCTCCGTGGTCGACCCCGACGTGGGGGGCATGAGCTACGACTCGGGCCTGCGGGTGATCGACCTCTTCGGCCTCGGAGACGTCGCCGTCGCGCACACGCACCCCGTCGCCGAGCCCGGGCTGCGAGAGGCCCTCTTCGGCGAGCGGCGCCCGACCTTCGTGCACCTCCACGGCGCCTGGTACGCGGCGGTGATGCTCGAGCGCCTCGAGGAGCTCGACGGGCTCTACCTCCGCATGCCCGGCACCGTCGGCGGAGAGCACGACGACGGCTCGAACTACGTGCGCCGCGAAGACCTCGCCGCGCCGTGGACCGAAGAGGCCGAGGCCGCCCCCCCCCTCTCGACCCGCCCCCCCGTTCGAGTCGACGGCTTCACCGTCTCTGCGCGGGGCGTTGATCCGGGGGAGTCGCTCTACGTCGAGCTGGCGTTCTCGGGCCACGAGGGCGTGGGGCTCGGCAACGTCGTCGCGGTGCCACAAGGTCAGGGCGCGAGGGTGAGCGCCCCGGCCACCGTCGCGGGGCGGCTCTTCGGCCCGCCGGCCTTCCTCGAAGGAGAGCGACCGTGGGGACGCACCCGCCTGGTGCTCGCGCCGGGCCGCTACGAGCTCCGCTGGCGCAGCGACGAGGTCGAGGTCCCCCTCGGCGCGGTGCAGGTCGTCGCCGGCGCCGGGGCCGCGCACACCCGCAACGCCCGCGCGAGGGTCAGCGCCCTCCTCCGCGAGGGGCGGCTCCGCG
>JAEYZO010000450.1 GCA_023428035.1 Pseudomonadota bacterium
AGCTCGGGGGGGAGACTCTCTCACCCCGGCGGAGGTCAACCTCAGCTCGGGGGGGAGACGCTCCCCCCTCGCCTGGGAGAATACCCCAGAACCGAGGCAAACCAGGCACTTACGGGCGAGTTTCGAGAATCCATCCCATCAGGGCGGCGCAGGCGGCGCTTCGGGCGCTCGCGGCGGCGACAGCGCCACCGGCAGCTCGCCCTTCGCGGCGCGGGTGATGGCGGCCTCGTCGGCCTCTTCGACCAGGGCGTCGCGCCAGCCCTCGCGGATCTTCGCCGCCACGTAGAGCGCCGGGAACGAGAGGAACAAGCCCACGATCCCGAAGGCGTGCTCGAAGAGCACCAGCGAGGCGATGATGACGAAGCCCGGGAGCTTCACGTGCTGCGCGGTGAGCCTCGGCGAGAGGTAGTAGCTCTCGATCTTGTGGAGGAGGAAGGTGCTCACGAAGAACACCCCCACCCCCACCGCGCCCCGGTGGGTGTAGGCGATCGCGCCCATCACGGCGCCCGAGACCACGCCGCCCACCACGGGGATCAAGCCCATCACGAACAGGAAGGCCATCAGCGCAGGGACGCCCGGCAGGCGCAGCGCGAGGAGCACCGGCAGGGTGATGACCGTGTTCACGAAGGCCACGATCACCTGGAGCTTCACGGTGATCGCGATGGCGTCGCAGACGTACGAGAAGTAGCGGATGAGGATCCGCGGGGGCGAGTCGTCGCGCAGGGTCTCGCGCCAGCGCTCGAGGTCGGGGCGCTCGAGCAGGAAGACCACCGCGAGGATCAAGCCCAGGACGACGTGGATGAAGCCCTTGCCCACGGCGCCCATGAACGACACCACCGAGCCCGCGTAGTGCTGGGCGCGGCCGAGGAGCTCCCTCGCCTGCTCGCTCACCACGTGCTCGAAGCCCCGCGCCGCGAGCCACGCCTCGAGGTGGTGAAACTGCCCCTCGACGTCGGCGCGCAGCGCGGGCACCGCGGGGATCACCCGCAGCACGCCGAAGACCACCAGCCCCGCGAGGAGCCCCAGGCCCAGGAGCACTTGCAGGAGCACCCCCGCCCGCTGCGGCACCCGCAAGCGCGCGTGCATGAGCGCCGCCCCGGCGCCGAGCGCTCGCTCGAAGATCACGAAGAAGACCAGCAGGAGCCCCAGGTGCCTGAAGAAGGCGAGGAGCCCCACGAAGACGCCGAGCACGAAGAGGCGCCGGAGGTTCCGGTCGGTGAAGATGGCCCGCATCGGCCGAGACGGTGCCACCGAGGGCGCGGCGCTGTCACCGGCTTCGGGGGCGCTTCCGGGGCGTACACGCTCGGGAGAGACTCCCGCCCATGACCCACCGCGCGCACGCCGGAGAGAGCCCCGTACGGGTGGTCACGGTCACCGTGAGCGACACCCGCACCGCCGCCGACGACGAGGGCGGCGCGCTGCTCGGCGAGCTCCTGCGCGGCGCGGGCTTCACCGTGCTCCGCCACGCGATCGTGCCCGACGAGCCCGAGCGGCTCCGGGCGACGGTGCTCGCGGCCCTCGACGAGGGCGCCGACGCGGTGATCTCCACGGGCGGAACCGGGATCGCGCCGCGGGACCAGACCTACGAAGCCGTGAGCGGGCTCCTCGACAAGACCCTCGACGGCTTCGGCGAGGCCTTTCGACGTCTCTCCTGGGAGCAGGTGGGCGCCCGCTCGATCCTCTCGCGCGCCGTCGCGGGCACGCGCGGTCGCGGCGTGGTGATCGCGCTCCCCGGGAGCCCCAAGGCCCTGCGCCTCGCGGTGGAGGCGCTCATCGCCCCCACCCTGGGCCACATGGTCGCGCTCCTGCGCGGCGGGTGAGGGTCACTCAGCCCGGTAGTGGGGTGATTTGCTCTCGGACGCGGCGCGTCGTGCGACGCGGAACGTCGCGGCTTCACCGCGGGCGCGTGTACGGGCGCGGGTGCTCGAACCGGCACCGAGCCGCCGCGTCCGGGAGCAAATCACCCCACTACCCTCAGCCCCTGCCGCTGGCGCGGGGACGTCGTTCCACGGTAGAGGCATTCGCTCCATGCCCGTACGCCTCATCGCCCTCGACCTCGACGGCACGCTCGTGCAGCCCGGCGAGCGCGTCGCCGACGCCGACGTGGCCGCGGTGAAGCGCGCTCGGGCCGCGGGCATCACCGTCACCATCGCCACCGGGAGGATCTCCACCGGGGCCCTCGCCGTGGCCCGGATGCTGGAGCTCGACGCGCCCCTCGTGTGCGCCGACGGGGCCGTGCTCTGCGACCCGGTCACCGGCGCGTGCATCGAGTCGACGCCCATGAACGTCACCGTGGTCGAGGGGCTCACGCACACCCTCCGCGAGCACGACGCCCACTCGTTCTGGTTCACCGCCGACGAGATCCACGGCGAGGAGGGCGGCCACTTCGTGACGGACTACATCCGCACGTGGTCGCCCTCGGTCTCGCTGCACCCGAAGCTCCACGGGTCGCCCGCGTGGGAGATGCGCCACCGCGTCGCGATGGCCGTGGGCATCGGCGCCCGGCCCTCGCTCGACCGCACCGTGTCGTGGATCGCCCGCCAGCACCCCGACCGGCTCTCCGTCGCGGTCTTCCCCATGGGGCAGACGGGGCACTGGACGCTCCTCGCGCGCAGCGCCGACGTCGACAAGGCCCGCGGGCTCGAGCGCCTCGGCCAGCGCATCGGCGTGACCGCCGCCGAGACCGCGGTGGTGGGCGACTGGATCAACGACATCCCGATGTTCCGCTGGGCAGGGAGGTCCTTCGCGATGGGGCAGAGCCCGCCCGAGGTCGCGCGCCACGCGACGGACCACCTCCGCGCCACGCACCGCACCGGCGGCGGCGTCGCCGAGGCCATCTCCCTCCTCCTCGACGACGATTGACCCCGCCGCCTCGCGGCCCCGACACTCCCGCGCCGTGAGAACGCCCACAGCCCTCGCGCTCGCGCTCGCCCTCACCGCCTGCGCCAGCCGCCCCGCGCCGCGGAGCACCACCCCCGTCGCGACGGTCTCCGCCGACGTCGGTGAGAGC
>JAEYZO010000368.1 GCA_023428035.1 Pseudomonadota bacterium
TCGTCGGCAGCGTCAGTTGTTTATATGAGACTGTTCATGTGCCGCTCGGCCGCCGCGCGGGCCTCCGCGGGGGGCTGCGCGTCCGCCGCGAGCGCCGCGAGGTGCTCCATGTACGTGCGGCCGTAGCTCGGGTCGGGCGGGCGCGTGAGCGAGAGCATCCCGTTGAGCGCCACCCCCGCGGCGCGGCGGCAGCCCGCCAGGAGCCCCTTCGCGTCGCGCTGCTCGGCCCCGGCGCGGGCCTTCGAGAGCTCGGTCAGCGACGCGCGGATCCACTCCCGCGGCTCGTAGCGGTACAGCCACTCGTGGTCGTCGTCGGCCTCAGTCGGCACCGACCACGCCCTCCAGGGCAGACTCCCGCGCGTCGATGATCTCCGCGAGCCCCAGGGTCAACACGCCCTGCACGTCGAGCGTCGCGCCGCCCACCACGCCCAGCCGCGCGCAGGGCAACCTCGCCTCGGCCACGCGCTGCTCGAAGAGCCCGCGCACCCACGGGGTCACCGACACCACCACCCGCGACGGCCCCTCGCCGAACAGCAGCCCCGGGGTGACCGCGGCGCCGTCGGGCAGGCGGAGGGTGGCGCCGAGGTTCCCGAGCGCGCAGCACTCCGCGAGCGCGACCATCAGCCCGCCCTCCGCGCAGTCGTGCGCTGAGGCTACCCACCCGCCGCGCGCGGCCTCGACGAGGAAGCGCTGGAGCCTCCCCTCGAAGGGCAGGTCGATCGACGGGGGCGCGCCGCACACGCGGCCCGCGCGGAGCGTGAGCCACTCGCTCCCGCCGAGCGCGGTCTCGCCCGAGGGGCCGATGAGGTAGACGTGGTCGCCGGGGGTGCGAAACCCCGCGGTGACCACGTCGCTCGCCTGGCGCACCTGACCCACGGCGCCGATGGTGGGCGTCGGCAGCACCGCGCGGGGCGCGCCCCCGTCGACGGTCTCGTTGTAGAGCGACACGTTGCCCGACACGACGGGCACGCCCAGCACCCGGCACGCGTCGGCGATGCCGTCGATCGCGTCGCGGAACTGCGCCATCACCTCGGGGCGCTGCGGGTTGCCGAAGTTGAGGCAGTCGGTGAGGCCGATCGGCTCGGCGCCTACGCAGGCGAGGTTGCGGCAGGCCTCGGCCACGGCCATCGCGGCGCCCGCGCGGGGGTCGAGCTCGCAGAAGCGGCCGTTGCAGTCGGTCGAGAGCGCGAGGAGCTTCTCTCTGCGCGCGAGGCGGTCTTCGCAGATCACCCTCACCACCGCCGCGTCGGCGGCGCCGGGGCGCACCACGGTGCCGTCTCGAACGATGTGGTCGTACTGCCGCCACACCCACGCGCGGCTCCCCACGTTGGGCGAGCGGAGCAGCTCGACGAGGTCGGCCTCGGGGTCGAAGGGCAGGGAGGCCACGTCGACCTCCCAGCGGTCGCGCGGGCGCGGGTCGTCGACGCAGGGCCGCTCGTACACGGGGGCCTCGTCGGTGAGCAGCGCCACGGGCAGGTCGACCACCACGGGCGACTCCGCCGGGACGTCGCCGCCGTCGAGCGGGTCGTAGCTCGCCGTCGCGCGCGCCACGAAGCGCTTCGTGTCGGTGACTCTACCGATCACCACGGCGTCGAGGTCCCACTTCGCGCAGATGTCGATGACCCGCTGCTCCATGCCGGCGCGGGCGACCATGATCATGCGCTCCTGCGACTCGCTCAGGAGGATCTCGTACGCGCTCAAGCCCTTCGCCCGGCGAGGCACCCGGTCGAGCCAGAGCTCTACCCCCGTGCCGGCGCGAGAGGCCATCTCGACGGTCGACGACGTGAGCCCCGCGGCGCCCATGTCCTGCACGCCCTCGAGCACGCGCGCGTCGAAGACCTCGAGGCACGCTTCGAGGAGGAGCTTCTCCATGAAGGGGTCGCCCACCTGCACCGTGGGCCTGCGCGCGTCTTCGCCCTCCTCGAACTCGGCGCTCGCCATGGTCGCGCCGTGGATGCCGTCGCGGCCGGTCTTCGCGCCCACGTAGAGGATCGGGTTCCCGAGGCCCGCGGCGCGGCCGTAGAAGATCGCGTCGGCGCGGCAGACCCCCAGCGCGAAGGCGTTGACCAGGATGTTCCCGTCGTAGGCCGGGTCGAACTGCACCTCGCCCGCGACGGTGGGCACGCCGATGGCGTTGCCGTAGCCCGCGATGCCCGCGACGACCCCCCGCATGAGCGTCGGGGTGCGCGGGTGCGAGGGAGACCCGAAGCGCAGGGAGTTCATCAGCGCCACGGGCCGCGCGCCCATGGTGAAGACATCACGGAGGATGCCGCCCACGCCCGTCGCCGCGCCCTGGTAGGGCTCGATGAACGACGGGTGGTTGTGCGACTCCATCTTGAAGACGGCGGTCCACCCGTCGCCGATGTCGACCACGCCCGCGTTCTCGCCGGGGCCCTGGATCACCCGCGGGCCCTTGGTGATGAGCCGGCGCAGGTGCGGCCGCGACGACTTGTACGAGCAGTGCTCGGACCACATCACCGAGATCACCCCGAGCTCAGGCCAGGTGGGCGCTCGGCCCAACGCGTCGGTGGCGCGGCGGTACTCGTCCTCGGTGAGGCCGTGCGAGAGGGCCTGCTCCAGCGTGACTTCAGGGTCTGTCATGGTGCTCACCGTGCCAGGGCCGCGCGGACCACGGCGTCGAAGAGGAGCCGACCGTCGTCTCCGCCGAGGAGCGCCTCGGCCATGCGCTCGGGGTGCGGCATCAGCCCGAGCACGTTCCTCCGGGGGCCGCCGTAGACGCCGGCGATGTCGTGCAGCGACCCGTTGGGGTTGGCCGGGAGGCGCGACGCGCGGCCCGCCTCGGGCACGTAGCGGAAGGCCACCCGCGACTCGGACTCCAGCGCCGCGAGGGTCGCCTCGTCGGCCTGGTAGCGCCCCTCGGCGTGGGCGACGGGCAGGCGCAGGACGCGCCCGCGGAGCCCCTGGGTGAAGGGCCCCTCGGCGTCGACGCGCACGCACACGTCGCGGCACTCGAAGCGCAGGTGCGCGTTGCGGGTGAGCGCGCCCGGGAGGATCCCCGCCTCGGTGAGGATCTGGAAGCCGTTGCAGATGCCCAGGACGAAGCCCCCGCGGTCGATGAACTCCCGCACCGCGGCCATCACCGGCGCGAAGCGCGCGATGGCCACCGCCCGCAGGTAGTCGCCGTAGGAGAAGCCCCCCGGGAGCACCACGAGGCGCGCGCCCTCGGGCAGCGCCGTCGACTTGTGGAAGACCACGTCGGTCGGCACCCCGACGACGTGCTGGAGGGCGTGGAACGCGTCGAAGTCGGCGTTCGAGCCTGGGAACTGCACCACCACCGCGCGCATCGGCACCTCGCGGCGCGCACCGTAATGAAGGCCGGGGCGTGGTGGCAAGCGCCCCCCTCGGAGCGGCGGGGGCCCTGGTGGCGAGCCGGTGAGGGGGCGGGCGAAAACCGGCGATGACTGTGCAACAGTCCGGCGCATGAAGTCGATCCTTTGGGCGCTGGCGGCGGGTCTCTTGGCGGCGGGGTGTTCGGGCGAGCCGGCGACGACGGCGGGCGACGCGGCGGCGGACG
>JAEYZO010000488.1 GCA_023428035.1 Pseudomonadota bacterium
ACCCTCAGCCCCGCGACGCGCGGCGCGCGCCCGACACGTCGACCCCGAGCTCCGAGCCCTCTTCCGCGACGTCGACGTCGTCTGTCGCCACGCGCAGGCCCGTGCTCGACCCCCCGGCCATCAGCGCCGAGAGCTCGCGGTGGAACGACCCCGCCGCGTCGGTGCGCACCCAGGTCACGCGCTCGCGGCCCTTGTCGTCGGTCCACTCGACCTTGAGCGCCTGCTTCTCCCAGGGGAAGCCGTAGCTCTGCTCCCGCAGCCGGAGGTTGCCGAGCAGCGTGCCCGGCGCGCGCCACCCGAGGCGCTCGACGCTCACCGCGCGCACCGACGACACCGGGACCTCGATCAAGAGCAGGGCCTGCTGCACCCGAAGGTGCGAGGGCGACAGCACCACCCGCGCCGCGAGGCCCCCGAGGAAGCCCGCCACCATCAGCCCCGTGCACGCCAGGAGGTAGAGCCCGTAGGCCAGGGCCGTCCACATGGCCCCGGGCAGGTGCATCAGCCGCCACAGGAGCACCATCACCGGCGCGAGCTGCGCGACCCACCAGAGCACCAGCGCGAGCATCGCCAGGCGAACCCACCGCGGCTGCCGGCGGCGCACGCGCACCAGGGCCCGGTCGCCGTCCATGTACAAGCGCTCGAACTCGTCGGGCCCGTCTGCGGCGCTCGCGTCTGCCATGCGGCCTCCCCGCGACGGTAACACCCGCGGGATCAGCCCGCCGCCTCGCCCTCCCCCGCCGTCGCCTCGCTCGCCCGCATCACGCAGTGCAGCCGAGTGATCTTGAAGCCCTGGGCCTCGCGCACCTCGCAGTCGTAGCGGCCCACCGTCGCCACGTCGCCCACCTTCGGCTGCCGCTCCAACAGCTTCAGCACCAGGCCCCCCACGGTGTCGATGTCCTCGTACTCGGTGAGGTCGTACAGCTCCAGCACCTCCGCCGCGTCGGCCAGGAGCATCTCGCCGTCGAGCACCAGCGTGCCGTCCTCCAGGGTCTCCACCGAGGGCGGGTCCCTCGGGTCGCGCTCGTCGTAGATCTCCCCCACGATCTGCTCCACCACGTCCTCCGCGGTGAGCAGGCCCACGAAGCTGTCGTGCTCGTCGTAGAGCGCGATCATCGGGCAGCCCTCGAAGATGTTCACCCGCTCCAGCGCCACCGTCTCGGGCCGCTTCTCGATGGGCAGCACCAGCGCCTCCAGCGACCGCCGCCCGCGCAGCTCCGCGCGCAGCACGTCGGCCTTGCGCACGTAGCCCACCACCTTGTGCCAGGCCCCGTCGGTCACCACGTAGCGGCTGAACCTGTGCTCCTCCACCCGCTTGAGCGCGTCGGCCCAGGGCTCCTGGAGGTCGAGCGAGAGCACGTCCTTCGCGGGGGTCATCACCTCGCGGGCGATGCGCGCCGAGAAGCCCAGCACGTTGCGCATCAGCTTGAGCTGGTCGGGGTGGATCTGCCCCGTCGCGTTCGCGTAGACCAGCGCCTCGTGGATGTCCATCCCCTCGTCGTGCGCGCCCGCCGCGTCGGGGTGCCGGCCGGTCATCGCGCTCACCACCGCGTTCGCGATGCCGTTGCAGGTCTTGATGAAGGGCACCGCCACCCAGCGGAACATCCGCATCAGCGGCGCCGTCACGTAGAGCACCCGCTCGGGCACCACCAGCGCCACTCCCTTGGGCACCAGCTCGCCGAAGGTCACGTGGAAGAAGGCCCCCACCGCCATCGCGATCTGCGGCGACGCCGCGGCCACCCGCTCGTACTGCGCCAGCGCGTGGTGCAGCGCGGGCTCCAGCGCGAGGGTCACCCCGAGGCTCGTCAGGGTGATCCCGAACTGACACGCCGCGAGCATCGCGTTCATGTCGCGCTTCATGTCGAGGAGCACCCCCGCGCCGGGCTTGCGCTCCGCCGCGTCGCGCTCGAGGAGCCGCACCGAGACCTTCACCAGCGCGAACTCGAAGGCCACGAACACGCTGCACCCGGCGATGAGCACCACCGACAGGGCCCACGCGCTCTGGAGGCCCGCGTAGGTCGCCGCCGCGATGAGCGCCAGGGTCAGGGTGATCCCCCTGCGGCGAAAGGGCCTCGGGGCCTCGGGGGGGAGCGAGTTCACGGCGCGCACGAGAGAGTCTGCGACGTGCCACGGCCACCGCGGAGAATCAACGGCGCTCGACCCGGTCGGCCACGAGCTCGGCGAGGTCGAAGGCGTCGACCCGAGGCCGCCGCGCGCGGGCGGCGCCGAGGGCCCCGTACATCGCGCGGGTGCTGCCGAAGCGCGAAGCGGGCTCGGGCGAGAGGGCCGCGTGTACGAGGTCGCGCAGGTCGTCGTCGAGGCCCGGCAGCGCCGGGGGCTCGCAGGCCCGGATGCGCTCCATGGTGAGGAGCGGCGAGACGTCGTCGAAGGGCCGCGAGCCGGTGAGGAGCTCGCAGAGCACGATCCCGAGGGCGAAGCGGTCGCTCGCGTCGGTCACGGGCGCGCCCGCCACCTGCTCGGGGGACATGTACGCCCACTTTCCCTTGCGGGCGCCGACGTCGGTGACCTCTCGGAGCACCGTGGCCTTCGCGATGCCGAAGTCCCCGAGCTTCACCTCGCCCGCGCGGGAGACCATCACGTTGGCCGGGCTCACGTCGCGGTGTACGAGCCCCAGCGGCCGCCCCGCGTCGTCGCGCGCGGAGTGGAGGAAGGCCAGCGCCCGCGCGATGTCTTCGGCCACCACCAGCGCCAGCGGGACGGGCAGGGGCCCCGCGTCGAGGAGCGCCGCGAGGTCGGCGCCGTCGACCCACTCCATGCGGGCCCACCACACGCCGTCAGAGACGCCCAGGTCGTCGACGGAGACGAGGTTCTGGTGGCGCAGCCCCGCGGCGAGGCGGGCCTCGTCGACCAGCACGCGCTCGTGGTCGCCGTCGCCCTGAAGCTCCGGGAGCAGCACCTTGAGCGCCACCTTGCGCTCGAAGCCGCTCGCCCCGTGCGCCACCGCGAGGAAGACCTCCGCGATGCCCCCGCGACCCACGCTCCTGAGCACGCGAAAGGGGCCGATGCGCTTCGGGTGCTCGCCCATCACGTGGTAGCGATCATCGCCTGTGAGCGCGCGGATCGCCACGGTGCACACCGAGTCTATCCCCGGGGTGAAGACCCGCTCGGCGGTGCAGCTCGTGGTGATCGAGGGCCCCGACGCGGGCCGCGCCGCGACGGTGGGCGCGACCCCGCTGGTGGTGGGCACCGGCGACGACTGCGACCTGGTGCTCACCGACGACCGGGCCTCGCGACGTCACCTCTCGGTCGCCGCCGAGGGCGCGGGCTTCGTGGTGCGAGACCTCGGGAGCACCAACGGCACCGTGTACGAGGCCTCGGCCATCACCGAGGCGAGGGTGAGCCTCGGCGCGACGCTCAAGGTGGGCCGGAGCTACCTGCGCCTGCAGCCCGTCGCGCGGCCCGTGGAGGTGACGCCCTCTCGGTCGCGGAGCTTCGGCGAGCTGGTGGGCGAGTCGCTCGCGATGCGCGAGGTCTTCGCGGTGCGGGAGCTCGCCGCGAAGGGCGACGTGACGGTGCTGCTGGAGGGCGAGACCGGCACGGGCAAGGAGCTCGCGGCGAGGGCGCTGCACGACGAGGGCGAGCGACGACGCGGGCCCTTCGTGGCGGTGGACTGCGGGGCCCTGCCGGAGTCGCTGCTGGAGAGCGAGCTCTTCGGTCACGTGCGGGGCGCGTTCACGGGGGCCTCTAACA
>JAEYZO010000507.1 GCA_023428035.1 Pseudomonadota bacterium
CGTCGGCAGCGTCAGATGTGTATTAGAGACTGGGCCCGCCCCTTGCGCGATGCGGCGCGCGGCGGCGACCTCGGGCCTCGCGGCGGCGGGGGCGGAGCCCTGCACCCCCGTGAGCGCGGCGTCGAGGGCCGCGGCGAGAGACTGCACGCGAGCCATCGTGATCGAGAGGGCCTTCTCGGTGCTAAGCAGCGAGCGCACCGTCGCGAGCAGGGGCTCGACCCGCGAGGCGTCGCCGCCCTGCGGCCGGAGCTCGATCACGACCGATCGCTCCACCGCGGCGAAGGCCTCGCGCCGGGCTACGGCGGTGGGCTCGGTGAAGCGCTCCTCCCAGCGCTGCACGGCGGGCTCGGTGCCGGAGCCCACCTCGAGGGTCACCTCGACGCGGGTCACCCCGACCTCGCCGAGCCGCGACTGGAGCGCGGCGACGAGGGCCGCGCGGTCGGCGCTCTGCGGCTGCTCGAGGGCCGCGCGGAAGACCCGCATCGCCTCGAAGCGGCGCAGGTCGGCGAGGGCGAGCTCGCGCTGGAGCCCGTGCACGCGGAGGAAGAGCGCGTCGAGGTCGGCGCGGCCGGAGCGGTAGAGCGCCTCGCGGTCGACCGCGGCGGCGCGGTGCCTCGCCCAGGGGTCGCGGCACGCTGGCGCGGCGAGCGTGACCAGGAGCGAGAGCGCGAGGGCGCGGTGAGGTCTGACGACGAGAAAATACACTTCGCTGACACTTTCCCGAGGGCGCCGACGGTATCACTCGGAGCCGTCAGAGCCCGTCGCAGAAGATTGGCCTTCGGGGGCGTGATTTGCGACGGGCAGGAGCGGAGATGACCACGATCCTGATCGCCGCGCCGTACCTCACGGTGCTCCTCCTCCTGGTGCTCTACGGCCTGCACCGCAGCCACCTCGTGTGGCAGCTCTTCAAGCACCGGGCGAGCCTCCCCCCCGCGCCGCCGCGCAACCTCCCCGACGACGAGCTCCCCGCGGTGACGGTGCAGCTCCCGCTCTTCAACGAGCCCGACGTGCTCGAGCGCCTGCTCGACGCGGTGGCGCGCATCGACTACCCCCGCGACCGCTTCGAGGTGCAGGTGCTCGACGACAGCACCGACGACAGCCGCGAGCTGGCCCGCGCCAAGGTGATCGAGCTGCGCAACCGCGGCGTCGACGCGGTGTACATCCACCGCAGCGACCGCACGGGCTTCAAGGCCGGCGCGCTCGACCACGGGCTCAAGCTCGCCAAGGGCGAGCTCGTCGCGATCTTCGACGCCGACTTCATCCCTCAGCCGAGCTTCCTCCGCACGGTGGTGCACCACTTCGCAGACCCGACGGTGGGATGCGTTCAGGCCCGCTGGGGTCACCTCAACCGCGAGGCCTCGATGCTCACGCGGGTGCAGGCCCTGATGCTCGACGGCCACCACATGGTCGAGAACCGCGCGCGCTACGCCGCGGGGAGCTTCTTCAACTTCTCGGGCACCGGCGGCATCTGGCGCCGCGAGGCCATCGGCGCCGCGGGCGGCTGGCAGCACGACACCCTCACCGAAGACCTCGACCTGTCGTACCGCGCGCAGCTCGCCGGCTGGCGCTTCGTCTACCGCGAAGACCACGTCACCCCCGCGGAGCTCCCCGAGGAGATGGAGGCCTTCCGCGCGCAGCAGTTCCGCTGGGCCAAGGGCACCGTGCAGACCGCGCGCAAGCTCTTGAAGCGCGTGTGGAACCGCCGCGACCTCCCCCTCGCGGTGCGCGTCGAGGCCTTCTTCCACATGACCCCGCACTTCGCGTACCCGCTGATGGTGCTGCTCGCGGTGCTGCTCCTGCCGATGCTGCTGGTGATGCCCGTGAGCGACCCGCTGTCGCTCCTCCTCATCGACATCCCCTTGATGATCGGCTCGACGGGCTCGCTCCTGACCTTCTACATGGTCGCCGAGACCTCCCAGGGCCGCTCGGCCTGGGGCGCGCTGCGGCGGCTCCCCTGGCTCTTCGCGCTGGGCTCTGGGATGTCTCCCTGGCTCACCCGCGGCGTGTGGGAGGGCCTGCAGGCCGAGACCGGCGAGTTCGTGCGCACGCCCAAGAAGGGCGAGTCGAAGCGGGGCGGCCGCTACCGCGCCCGCACGCAGCTCCCGGTGATCGAGATCGCGCTCGCGATCGAGAGCGCCGTCTCGGTGGTCTGCGCCCTCACCACGCGGCACTACATCGCCGCGCCCTTCGCGATGCTCTTCGTGATGGGCTTCGGCTACGTCTCCCTGCTGGTCTGCCGCGAGCGCTTCGCGCGCCTCGCGCCGCGGCCCGCGCCGGTGCTCCTCCCCGAGCGCGAGTCCGACCCTGGCATGGTGCCCGTCGCCCTGCCCGCCTTCGCGAAGGGCGCCCGCGCGACCGACTCCGCCGCGGCCTGATCCGCTCGCCCCCCGCTGCCCTACTCGGGCACCCGCCTCAAGCGCACCTCCACCGTCACCCTGCGCCCCGTGGGCGTCACCTCCCGCTCCGCAGGGAAGTACCCCTCGCGCCGCACGACCAGTCGGTGCGCGCCGGGGGTGAGCCCCACCGCGCGGGTCGTCCACAGGGCGCAGGGGCCGAGGTCGTCCTCGTCGACGATCACCCTCGCGTCGGGAGGGTCACAGCGAAAGCGCAGCGCGCCCGCGGTGACCACCCTGGGGCGCGACGCGGCGCAGCCCGAGAGCAGCGCGAGCAGCGCGAGCGCGCGGGTCACTCCCACTCGATGGTCGACGGCGGCTTCGAGGAGATGTCGTAGACCACCCGGTTCACGCCGCGCACCTCGTTGATGATCCGCGACGAGACCCGCGCGAGGAGCTCGTGCGGGAGCCGCGCCCAGTCGGCGGTCATCCCGTCGCTCGACTGCACCGCGCGCAGGGCGCACACGCGCTCGTAGGTGCGCTCGTCGCCCATCACGCCCACGGTGCGCACGGGCAGCAGCACCGCGAAGGCCTGCCACACCGACTCGTAGAGCCCCGCCTCGCGCACCTCGTGGTCGACGATCGCGTCGGCCGCGCGGAGGATCTCCAGCGACTCCAGGTCCACCGCGCCGAGCACCCGGATCGCGAGGCCCGGGCCCGGGAAGGGCTGCCTCCACAGCACCGTTCGCGGGATGCCCAGCGCGTCGCCCACGGCCCTCACCTCGTCCTTGAAGAGCTCTCGCAGCGGCTCGACCAGGGAGAGATTCATCCGCTCGGGCAGGCCCCCGACGTTGTGGTGGCTCTTGATCACCGCGCTCGGCCCCTTGAACGACACGCTCTCGATCACGTCGGGGTAGAGCGTGCCCTGAACGAGGTGCGTCACGCCCTCGATGCGCCTGGCCTCCTCGTCGAAGACCTCGATGAACTCGTGCCCGATGCGCTTGCGCTTCACCTCTGGGTCCGTGACCCCCGCGAGCGCGGAGAGGAACCGCTCCCTCGCGTCGACCACCCTCAGGTCGAGGTGAAAGCTGTCTCGGAACACCCGCTCCACCTGCTCGCGCTCGCCCCGGCGCAGCACGCCGTTGTCGACGAAGATGCAGGTGAGCCGATCGCCCAGCGCCCGGTGCGCGAGCACCGCCGCGACGGAGCTGTCGACCCCGCCCGAGAGCGCGCAGATGACCCTGCCCTCGGGCACCTGCTTCTTCACGGCCTCGATGGCCTCGTCGACGAAGGCGCCGGGGCTCCAGTCCGGGAGCATCCCCGCCACGTCGAAGAGGAAGGCCGCGAGCACCTCGTCGCCGCGCGGGGTGTGCGCGACCTCGGGGTGGAACTGCACCCCGTAGAGGTCCCGGGAGACGTCTCCCACCGCGGCGAAGGGCGAGTGGGGGCTGCTGCCGAGGACGGCGAAGCCCTCGGGCAGCGCCGCCACGCGGTCGCCGTGGGACATCCACACGTCGAGGGACTCGCCGCGCGAGAAGCGCGAGAGGATGCCCACGGGCCTGTCGACGCGCAGCTTCGCGGGGCCGTACTCCCGCTCCGCCGCGGGCTCGACGCGGCCCCCCATGCGGTGCGCCATGATCTGCTCGCCGTAGCAGATGCCCAGCACGGGCAAGCCCAGCTCGAAGAGGCGAGGGTCGACGTCGGGGGCGCCGGGCTCGAACACGCTCGACGGCCCGCCCGAGAGGATCAGCGCCTTCGGCGCGCGACGTCTCACCTCGTCGAGGGAGACCGTGCAGGGCTGCACCTCGCAGTACACCGCCTGCTCCCGGATGCGCCGGGCGATGAGCATCGTGTACTGCGAGCCGAAATCGAGGATCAGGACGTGCGGTCGGTCCATGCCGCCGGGACGAGTAACACGACCCGGCCCGGGCCTCACCCTTCCGTCGAGGGGGCCGAGGGCGTGAGGGGCGCGACCGGGGGGAGCTTCTGCAAGAGCGCGTCGACGGCGAAGACCAGTTCGCGCACGCCCTCGCCCGAGACGGCTGAGATCGCGCGGAGCTCGATGCCCCGCGCCTCGAAGCTCGGCCTCGCGAGCTCCCACGCCGCGCGCGCGTCGGGCAGGTCGACCTGCGACACCGCCACCACCTGCGGGCGCTTCGCGAGCTCGGGGTCGAAGCGCTCGACCTCTCGCATCAGCCCGTCGTAGCGGCCCTCGATGTCGAAGTCGTCGCCCTGCACCGTGAGCAGGTGCACCAGCACCCGCGTGCGCTCGACGTGCTTCAAGAAGCGCACGCCCAGCCCCGCCCCGTCGGCCGCGCCGGGGATCAAGCCCGGGATGTCGGCCATCAAGAAGCTCCGGTCGTCGTCGACGCGCACCACGCCGAGGTTCGGCACCAGGGTCGTGAAGGGGTAGTCGGCGATCTTCGGCTTCGCCCGCGACACCGCGGCGATGAGCGTGCTCTTGCCCGCGTTGGGAAAGCCCAGGATCCCCACGTCGGCGAGGAGCCGCAGCTCGAACCGCAAGCGACGCTGCTCGCCCTTCTCGCCGGGCTGAGCCTTGCGGGGCGCCTGGTCCCAGGGCGTGGCGAAGTTCATGTTCCCGAGCCCGCCGCGGCCCCCCTTCGCGGCCACCACCCGCTGGCCCTTCTCGTAGAGGTCGGCGATCACCCCGCCGGTCTCGGCGTCGTAGACCACCGTGCCGACGGGGAGCTTGATCTCGAGGTCTTCTCCCCCCTTGCCGTTGCAGTCGGTCTTGCCGCCGGGCTCGCCGTTGGGCGCGGCCCACCGAGGGCGGTAGCGGAACTCCAGGAGCGTGCCCACCTGCGGGTCGGCCACGAGCACCACGTCTCCGCCGCGGCCGCCGTCGCCGCCGTCGGGGCCGCCGAAGGGGACGTGCGCCTCGCGGCGGAACGAGACGGCCCCGCCGCCTCCGTCGCCGGCCTTCACGCTCACCTCGGCCTCGTCGATGAACTTCACGCCGCGCTCCTTATCACACGCGCCGAAGTTGGAACCCCCGTAGGGCTGGGATAGCTTCGACGGCCGGAGAATCCCCGGGAACCTTCGTGCGCGACGTGAACGACGATCCCCGCACGGCCTTCGTGCGCAGCCTGCCGCGCAAGGTGGTGGAGGTGAAGGCGACGCTCGGCGCCGTCATCGCCGACCCCGCGTCGGGGCGGATGCGCGACGAGCTGCGCCGGCGGATCAACGCCTTCCTCGCGCTCGCGCGCTCGTACCAGTTCCCCACGCTGGCCGAGGCGCTGCGGGCCATCGTCGACCTGCTCGACCAGCACCGCGGCGAGGCCACGCTGCCGAAGGCGCAGCTCGACCGCCTCGCGGGCCTCGTGGCGTCGCTGGCCCCCCGCGCTGAGATCGACGCCCGCGAGGGCGACGCGGACAACCCCGTCCCGTCGGGCACGCGCAGCGAGCTGCCCGGCCCCATGCCGCAGCCCCTCGCGCCTCTGGTCACCCCGGGCGAGGGGCTCGACCCCATCGCGCGCGCCCTGGGCGTCCGCGGCGGGAGCTTCCCCGCGCTCTCCCGCGCCCTGACCGGGTCGCTCCCCGCGAGCGCGCTCCAGATCCTCATCGTGGGTTCCAGCGCTCGGGCCCGCGCCCTCGCCGACACCTGCGGCGGAGAGGTCGAGGTCGTCGGCGCGTCGACCCTTGAAGAGGCCCTCGCGCGCGCGAG
>JAEYZO010000509.1 GCA_023428035.1 Pseudomonadota bacterium
AAACTGCGACTTCAATGGCCGTGTTGACGGCGTGGCGGGCGGGCCGTGGGCCGCTGCCTCCCGTTGATCCCACGGCCCACGACGTCGCATCCCTGGGGTGCGGGGCCCCCTCCGCCATGTATGGGAGAGGGGTCGGGGGTGAGGGCCGCCGGCCTCGACGCCGACGGCCACCCAGACCTCTGACCCATGCAACGATGCTCCGCCTGCGGGCTTTCCGAGACACCCTCTTCAGTCCGGGGTAGGCGAGCCTTCGTGCCCCAACCCCTCGCGCGGTTGTGGTAGAGCGCCCGGCGTGTCTCACGGCGCCGCTGAGCCCCTCGCGCTGAGCCTGGTCATCCCGGTCTTCAACGAAGAAGAGTCGCTCCCCGCGCTCTTCGACGCCCTCGACGCCGCGTGGCCGACGCTCCCCAAGCCCGCCGAGGCCGTGCTCGTCGACGACGGCTCCCGCGACCGCTCGTTCGAGCTCCTGCGCGGGGCCAGCGCCTCTCGCCCGTGGCTCAAGGTCGTGCGCTTCCGCAGGAACTTCGGCCAGACCGCCGCCATCGCCGCGGGCATCGACCACTCCCGCGGTGAGGTCATCGTCGCCCTCGACGCCGACCTGCAGAACGACCCGAGCGACATCCCGAGGTTGCTCTCTCGCCTCGACGACGGCTTCGACGTGGTCTCGGGCTGGCGACGCGACCGCAAGGACAAGGCCGTCACCCGCCGCGCGCCGAGCATGGTCGCCAACTGGCTCATCGGCCGCGTCTCGGGCGTCCGCATCCACGACTACGGCTGCACGCTGAAGGCGTACCGCCGCTGGGTGCTCGAGCCCTACGGGCTCTACGGCGAGATGCACCGCTTCATCCCGATCTACGCGAGCTGGGCCGGCGCGCGCGTCACCGAGATGGAGGTCACCCACCACCCGCGCCGCTCGGGGGTGAGCAAGTACGGCCTCGGGAGGGTCTACAAGGTCCTCCTCGACCTGCTCACGGTGACCTTCCTCGGGGGCTACTCCACCAAGCCTATCTACTTCTTCGGCCGACCCGCGATGGCGCTCTGCCTGGGCGGCCTCGCGTCGGCGGCGATCTGGGTCGCGCAGTTCATCAAGGAGCACGTGCTCGGTCGACCCGGGGAGTGGGTGCAGCCCGTGACGCTCCTCCTCCTCGCGGTCTTCCTCTTCTCGCTCGGGGTGCAGTTCCTCTTGATGGGCCTGCTGGGCGAGATCCTGATCCGCACCTACCACGAGTCGCAGGGCAAGAAGACCTACCTCGTGGGCGAGACCATCCACATCGACGCCCTCCCCGCGTCGCGCTGAGAGAGGGGAACTCCTCCCGTGTGCGGCGTCGCAGGCGTGGTGCTCCCGGGAGGTGCGGTGCCCGACGCGGCGGTGGTGCGGGCGATGACCGACCGGCTCGCTCACCGCGGCCCCGACGGCAGCGGCGTGACCGCGTGGCCCGGCTGCGCCTTCGGTCACCGAAGGCTCTCCATCGTCGACCTCTCCGAGGCCGCGGCGCAGCCCATGGTGGCGGCGGGCGACGCCGCGATGCTGACCTTCAACGGCGAGGTCTACGACTACGCCGCGCTGCGTGAACAGCTCGAGTCCCTCGGCGAGGTGTTCCGCTCGAGCGGCGACACCGAGGTGCTGCTCCACGCGCTGCGCCGCTGGGGCGCGGGCGCCCTCCCCCGCGTGCACGGGATGTTCGCCTTCGGGTACTGGGACGCGACGGAGCGGTCGCTCCTCCTCGCGCGCGACCGCTTCGGCAAGAAGCCCCTCTACGTCGCGCCCCTCGGTGACTCGCGCGGTGGCGGCGGCCTGGCCTTCGCGAGCGAGCTGCGGGCGCTCCTCGCGCACCCCGAGGTGTGGGCGCGGCGCGCGTTGGACCCCGCGGCGGTGGCGCAGTACCTCGTGCACGAGTTCGTGCCGCAGCCCCGCACCATCCTCGCGGGGGTCGAGAAGCTCGGGCCCGGAGAGCTCATGCGATGGAGCGAGCGCGAGGGCATCACCCGCGAGCGCTACTACCGCCCCGCCTACGGCGCGCGGGTGCGCGCGAGCACGGGCGCGCTCGTCGAGGAGTTCACCGCTCGCGTCGACGCCTCGGTGGCGAGGCGGCTCGTGGCCGACGTGCCCGTGGGGGTGTTCCTCTCGGGGGGGCTCGACTCGAGCCTGGTGACGGCGCTCGCGGTGAGGCGCCACCCGCGCATCAAGACCTTCGCCATCGGCTTCGAAGACGCGAGCTTCGACGAGAGCGCGCACGCGAGCTCGGTCGCGCGTCACCTCGGCACCGAGCACCACACCGAGGTTCTCTCGCCGGGCGCGATGCTCGACCTCCTCCCCTCGACCCTCGCGTGGATGGACGAGCCTCACGCCGACAGCTCGATCCTCCCGATGACGCTCCTCGCGCGCCTCGCGCGGCGCCACGTCACCGTGGCCCTCGGCGGAGACGGCGGCGACGAGCTCCTCGCGGGCTACCCGACCTTCTCCGTCGACCAGGCCCTCCGCGCCGTGCCCCCATCGCCCGCCCTCGCGCGCGCGGTCGGCGCCCTCGCGCGCCTCGCGCCGCGCAGCGACGCGAACTTCTCCGCGGGCTTCAAGCTCCGGCAGACCGCCCTCGGCCTCGGCGACCGCGGCGCGGCGCGCCACGCCCGGTGGCTATCCGCCGTCGACCCCTCGGCCCTGCCCGCGCTGCTCTCGCCGGCGCTGCGCGAAGGCGCCGCCCACGCCCTCGACGCCGCCCACGCCGCCGAGGTCGGGACGCACTCCCCCTTCGACGCCGCCACGGCCTTCTACCTCGGCGTGTACCTCCCCGAGGGCGTCTTGCAGAAGGTCGACCGCGCCACGATGCGGGTGTCTCTCGAGGCGCGCGCGCCGCTCCTCGACACCGCCGTGGTGGAGTTCTGCCTCTCGCTCCCCGAGGCGCTGCGCGTGCGCGGAGGCACCACGAAGCGCCTGATGCGCCTGGCCCTCGCCCCGCTGGTGCCCTCAGCCATCGCGGCGCGGCCGAAGAAGGGCTTCGGCGCCCCCGTGGGTCGATGGCTCCGCGGGCCCCTGCGACCGATGCTCCTCGACGCGCTCTCTCCCGAGTCTCTGTCGCGCGGGGGGTGCTTCGAGCCCGCCGCGGTGAAGGCGCTCCTCGACGAGCACCTCGCGGGCGTCGCCGACCACAGGAAGTCCCTCTACGCCCTGCTGGTGCTGGAGCGCTGGAGGGCGACGTGGATGGAGGCCCCGTGACGCGGCGCAGGCCCGCGGTGACGGCGCGAGAGCTGGGCGCCGTGGCCCTCGCCGCGCTGGCCCTCGCGGGCACTTCGCTGGGCCTGCGCGCGGTGCGTGACCGCGCCGACCCGAGG
>JAEYZO010000535.1 GCA_023428035.1 Pseudomonadota bacterium
GGCCTTGGAGACCCAAAAGACACCGGACCGCGCGCGCCCACGAGACGCGAGCTGTGCATGGCGGGTGTCCGAAGGCGGGCTGAACGCCCGGCGAGGGCGCGCAACGGGAGGTATTTCTTAGGGACTCTTAGCGGCGATGCGGCTCCAGCCCAGGCGCGTCGCCGACGGCTCGGCGCCCGGGGCGGACCACCACCGCGCCGCGCAGCATCGCGAGGCCGTCCCCGCGCGAAGCGACGGGCGCCGCCGCCGGGGTGGCCATTGACACTCTCGTCTCCCTGATTCCCGCCGAGGTCGCGATCTGTGGGTGCAATCGACGTCGGGCGCGCTTTCTTGCGGAGAGCCCCTCACTCCGCGCGGGAGTGACCAACACCACCCGGAGAAGTGACCAACACCACCCCGAGAGGTGTTCGACACCACCCGGAGAGGTGTTCAACACCACCCGGAGAGGTGTTCATCACCCCCTGGAGAGATGTCAGCCACTACCGCGGGACGTGTGGGGCCCCTCCCGCGCCTCGTCGTGCTGGGCACCACCCGCGACACGACCACGCCGCAGCGAGCGATTCACGGCGCCGACGCCGCGGCCTCCCCGCCCCTCACCTCGGCCTCCGCCTCGGCCTGCAACTGCAGCCGGTGGAGCCGCGCGTAGATCCCTCCCTGCGCCAGTAGCGCCTCGTGCGTCCCCCGCTCGGCCACCGCGCCCCGGTGGAACACCAGGATCTCGTCGGCCTTGCGGATGGTGCTCAGCCGGTGCGCGATCACCATCGACGTGCGCCCCGCGAGCGCCGTCGCGAGGGCGCCCTGCACCACCCGCTCGCTCTCGCTGTCGAGGCTCGCCGTCGCCTCGTCGAGCACCAGCACCTCGGGGTCGCGGTAGAGCGCCCGCGCCAGCGCGATCAACTGCCGCTCGCCCACCGATAAGTTCGCCCCCCGGTCGCCCACCTCGGCCCGCAGCCCGAGCCCCCGCGACGCGAGCATCGGACCCAGGCCCACCGCGTCGCAGACCCGGGTCGCGCGGCCTTCGTCGGGGCTCTCGTCGCCGAGCGCCACGTTCGAGAGCACGTCGCCGGGGAACAAGAGAACGTCCTGCGGCACCACCACGACCCGGCGGCGCAGCTCCTTCGGGTCGATCGCCCGCACGTCGACGCCGTCGAGGCGGATCACGCCAGAGTCCCGCTCGTAGAGCCGCTGGAGGAGCGACACCACCGTGGTCTTGCCCGCCCCGGTGTGGCCCACCAGCGCGATCATCTTCCCGCGCGCGACCGAGAAGCTCACCTCGCGCAGCACGGGTCGATCGGGCCCGTACCCGAAGGAGACCTCCTCGAAGCTCACCGCGGCCTCGCCCCTCACCGTCGCGGAGCCCTCGGAGACCTCGCCGTGGGGCTCGGGGCCGTCGAGCAGGCCGAAGATGCGCTCGGCGCCCGCCATCGCCGACTGCATGATCGTGTACTTCGACGAGAGCTCCCGCAGGGGCTCGAAGAAGCGCTGGATGTACAGCACGAAGGCCACCACCACGCCGATCGAGGCCGCCGGGGCGGGGGCGCCGATGGCCCGCGCGCCCCAGAAGAGCAGCGACGCGACGCACACCGACGCGAAGGCCTCGACCACCGCGTAGAGCAGCGCGTCGTAGCGGATCGCGAGGAGGTTGGCGTCGCGGTACGCGAGGTTGATCTCGCGGAACTCCCCCTGGCAGCGCTCCTCCTGCCCGTAGGCCTGCACCACCGCGACGCCCGTGACCTGCTCGTTGAGGTAGCTGTTGAGCCGAGCCGTGCGCGTGCGGATCTCGCGGAAGGCCACCCTCGCCCGCCGACGAATGTGCTCCACCACCAGCAGCAGCGGGGGCACCACCGCGAAGGTCAAGGCCGACAGCCGCGGGGAGAAGGCCACCATCGCGACGACGATCCGACCGAGGGTGTAGAGGTCGCCCACCGCGGTCACCGCGCCCGAGGCGAAGAGCTCGCCGAGCGCGTCGACGTCGTTGGTGGCGCGGGTGACGAGCCTGCCCACGGGCTGACGGTCGAAGAAGGCCATCCTCTGCCCGAGGAGGAAGCGGAACACCTCGTGGCGCAGGTCGGCCATCGCGCGCTGCCCCACCACCTGCAGGAGGTACGAGATCGTGAAGCGCAGCGCGAACTCCGTGAGCATCACCGCGCCGAGGAGCATCGACACGTCGCGCACCACGCCGAGGTCGCTCCGCGCGACGCCCTCGTCGACCACCCGTCGCAGCAGCTTCGGCTGCGTGACCAGCAGCTCGGCGGAGACCGGCATCAGCGCGAAGGCCACCACCAGGGGCGCGGTGTAGGGCCGCACGAAGGCCCAGGTGCGCGCCAGCAGCCGTCGGTCGTAGACCTTGCCTAGCCCCGACTCCTCGTGAAAGGCCCTCTCGGCCTCGGCGCCGGTCTTCGGCTTCGGCTTCGCGTCGCTCACAGGGCCTCGAGCTCCGCCTCGATCGACTGCCGCTCGGCCATGCGCGCGTAGAGCCCGCCGGCCTTCACCAGAGCGTCGTGGGTGCCGCTCTCGACCACGCGCCCCGCGTCGAGCACCACCACCCGGTCGCAGCGCGCCGCCGCCGCCACGCGGTGCGTGACGAGCACCAGCGTGCGCCCCTTCGACGCCCGGTCGATCGCGTCGAGGATCGCCGACTCGGTGCGCGCGTCGACCGCCGACAGCGGGTCGTCGAGGAGCAGCACCCTCGGCGCCGTGAGCAGCGCCCGCGCGAGGGCCACGCGCTGCTTCTGCCCGCCCGAGAGCTGCACGCCGCGCTCGCCGACGATGGTGTAGATCCCGTCGGGGGTGCGGTCGATCTCGTCGAGGAGCTCGGCCTCACGCAAGGCCGACCGCACCCGCGCCACGGTCTCGGGCGCGTCGGGGTCGGGCTCGGCGAAGGCCACGTTGCGCGCCACCGTCGTCGAGAAGAGGAAGGGCTCCTGCTGCGCCACGCCCACCGCGGCGCGGAGCGTCGCGAGGGGGATCCGGGTCACGTCGCGACCGTCGATGAAGACGGTCCCTTCGGGCGTCGGGAGCGCCCGGGCGATCAGGCGGGTCAGCACGCTCTTGCCCGAGCCGGTGCGCCCCACCACGGCCAGCGATCCCCCCGCGGGCACCTCGAGGCTCACCCCGTCGAGCACCGCGCGGCCTTCGATCGCGTAGCGCAGGCCCTCGACGCGGAGCGCCCCCTCCAGCGCGTCGGGAGACACCGGCTCCGCGCGGGCGTCGTCGATGTCGGGGGTCGCGTCGAGCACCTCGACGACGCGGCTCATCGAGGCCTTGCCGCGCTGCACGATCGACAGGAGGTACCCCAGCGCGATGGTCGGCCACGCCACGAGCGCGACGTGCCCCTGGAACGCGAGGATGTCCCCCACGCTGAACTCGCCGGGCCGGAGCACGATCACCCGCGCGCCGTACCAGACCACCACCAGCGACGACATCGCCGCCCCGAGCCCGAGGATGGGGAACATCGACCCGCGCAGCCGCGCGAGCGCGAGGTTCGCCTCGAGGGAGCGCTGGGTGTCGGCGTCGAAGCCCTTGAGCTCCACGCCGTCGACGCCGTACGCCCGCACCACGCGCATCCCCGAGAGCACGCGCTGAACGCGGTCGCTCATGGCGCCGAGGGCCTCCTGCGCGTCGCGGCTCCGCTCGAAGAGCACCTTGGCGAAGGCCTGCGTCAGCAGGATGAAGAACGGGAACGGGAGCAGCGCGAGCGCCGCGAGGGTGGCGTTGCGCGCGAACATCAGAGGGATGTTCACCGCGTAGGCGAAGACCGTGTTCACCACGTTGAGCGCGCCGAAGCCCACCAGCAGGCGCACCTGCGCGAGGTCGTTGGTGGCCCGGGACATGATCTCGCCGGGGGACATCCGTCGGTAGAAGCTCGGGCCGAGGGTGTGCAACGACGCGAGGAGCCGCTCCCGCAAGACGAACTCGGCCTCGCGCCCCGCGTTGAAGATCCGCACGCGAGACTCGACGCGGGCCCACGCCCCGACGGCGGCGAGCGCGGCGATCACCAGCGAGGCGGTCACGGCCACCGAGCGGTCTCCCCGGGAGAGCGCGTTCGACGCGGCGCTGACGGCCCGGGGGATCCCCCCGGCGCAGGCGCTGCTCACCGCGAGGAAGGCCGCCCCGGTCGCGAGCTCGCCCTTCTGCGCTCGCAGGGGCTCCCAGAGGCGCGCCCAGGGAGACCTCGCCTCCGCGTCGCGCTCGGTCACGCCGTCGGCCATCGCTCACGTCGTCGCATGGTGTGGAGGAAGAGTCTGGCGCTCAGCCGCCATCGTGGGATCCCGCGTCGCAGACCGGCGCCGAGGCGTCGGGCTCACCCGCGATGGGGATGCACTGGCCGTGTCCCAGGAGGTCGCTGCGAGAGAGGTCGCAGGTCCACGCCGGGGGGCACTCGGTGAGGGCGTCGCAAGGTGGGGCGCAGGCGCGCGCTCCGCAAGCGTCGGCGCTGAGCGCCACGCAGTCTCTGCCGCCGCAGGTGTCGGCGTTCACGCAGACGGGGGAGCACACCCCCGAGGCTCCCCCCACGCAGGCTTCGTTCGAGAGCGCGCACGACCCCGCGCAGGCGGTGTTGAGCCCGGGGCGGCAGACCCGCACCACGTCCTTCTCGGAGCCCGAGAGGGCGCCGGCGTCGTCG
>JAEYZO010000656.1 GCA_023428035.1 Pseudomonadota bacterium
GCGCGGGGGCGCCGCGCTGGTCTTGGCGCCCGTCGCGCCGTCGGAGACACAGAGCGTGTGATCCGACTTCACCCCGCGGCGCGGGGGCGCCGCGCTGGCTTTCACCACCCGCCGCGCCGTCAGCGCAGCGCGATGAGCGGCGAGATCAAGAGCGACACCACCCCCATCACCTTGATGAGGATCGAGATGCCCGGCCCCGAGGTGTCCTTGAAGGGGTCGCCCACGGTGTCGCCCACCACCGCGGCCTTGTGCGCGTCGGAGCCCTTCGCGTGCCCCGGCAGGCCGCCCTTCTCGATGTGCTTCTTCGCGTTGTCCCAGGCGCCGCCGCCGTTGGCCATCACCAGCGAGAGCGTCGCGCCCACCGCGAGCGCGCCCGCGAGGGTGCCCGCGAGCACCACCGGCCCGAAGGCGAAGCCCACCACCACCGGCGCGAGCACCGCCACCGCGCCCGGCAGGATCATCTCCTTGATGGCCGCCGTGGTCGCGATGTCGACGATCACCTTGGGCTGAGGCTCCGCGCCCTCCTTGCCCTCGAGCAGCCCCGGGATCTCACGGAACTGCCGCCGGATCTCCTCGACGATGGCGCCCGCCGCGCGGCCCACCGCCGTCATGGTCGTCGCGCCCACCACGCAGGGCAGCACCGCGCCGAAGAGCACCCCGAGCAGCACCCTCGCGTCGGTGAGCTCCAGCCGCAGCGCCTGGAGGTTGTGCACCTCGCGCACGTGGGTCACCTCGGCGTTGAAGGCCGCGAAGAGCGCCACCACGGTGAGCACCGCGGAGCCGATCGCGAAGCCCTTGCCCACCGCCGCCGTGGTGTTGCCCACCGCGTCGAGCTCGTCGGTGATCGCGCGGACGTCCTTGCCCAGGCCCGACATCTCCGAGATGCCGCCGGCGTTGTCGGCGATGGGGCCGTAGGCGTCGACGGTCATCACGATGGCCGTGCCCGCGAGCATGCCCACCGCCGCGATCGCGATGCCGTAGAGCCCGAGCGCGTTGTTGGCGATCCAGCCCACCACGCAGAGCGTCACGAGCGGGATGAGCGTGGACTCGAGGCCCACCGCGAGGCCGCGGATCACGTTGGTGCCGGGGCCCGTGAGCGAGCTCTCGGCGATCTTATGGATGGGCCCCATCGACGTGTAGTAGTCGGTGATGAGCCCGACGATCGCGCCGCCCGCGGCGCCCGCCGCGAGGGTCACCACCGCGCCCATCGTGTAGCCCATCGAGGGCAGCGCCGCGGCCGCGCCGATCATCACGAGGAACGACGGCACGATCAGCGCGATGCGCAGCACCCGCGCGGGGGGGAGGTTCTTCAGCGAGCGGGTGATGAAGATGCCGACGATCGACACCACCAGGCCCACCGTCGCGAGCAGCAGCGGAAGGGCCACCGCGAGGGCGCGGAGACGCCCCTCCACGAGGCCGGCGTCGCCCGCCGCGAGGGCGCGGAGCTGGTCGACCGGGAGCGTGAGCCCCAGGGCCATCGCCGAGACCACCGCGGCGACGTAGCTCTCGTAGATGTCGGCGCCCATGCCCGCGATGTCGCCCACGTTGTCGCCCACGTTGTCGGCGATCACGCCGGGGTTGCGGGGGTCGTCCTCGGGGATGTTCGCCTCGACCTTGCCGACGATGTCAGCGCCCACGTCGGCGGCCTTGGTGTAGATCCCGCCGCCGATGCGCGCGAAGAGGGCGATGGAGCTCGCCCCCACCGCGAAGGAGTGGATCACCGTCGCGAGGGCGCGGGTCTGCGTCGCGTCGGTGAAGTCCGAGGGGCGGAAGAGGTAGTAGATCGCGCCCATGCCGACGAGGCCGAGCCCCGCGACGCAGAGGCCCATCACCGCGCCGCCGTCGAGGGCCATCACCAGCGCCGAGGCCTTGCCCTGGCTGCGGGCGGCCTCGGCGGTGCGCACGTTCGCGAAGGTCGCGGCCTTCATCCCCATGAAGCCCGCCAGGAGAGACAGCCCCGCCCCGGCGAGGAAGGCCAGGCCGGCCTTCACGCCCAGGCTCGCGGCGAGCGCGACGAAGACCGCCGCCGCGTAGAGGGCGAGCACCTTGTACTCGCGCACGAGGAAGGCCATCGCGCCCTCGCGCACGTAGCGCGCGATGCGGGCCATCGCCTCGTTGCCCTCGGGGGCGCTCTTGACCTTGGCGTAGAAGAACAGAGCCACCACCAGGGCCAACGCCCCGGTGCCGACTGCCTGGATCGAAAGGGACTCCACCGGATGCTCCTTGCGCCGGATGCGCGCGCGACGTGGCCCCTCGGTCGATCGGGGGCGTAGAGGTCCCCGCTGGCCGCGAGGGCCGACGGGTGGCCGGTGCCTTTACACCACCCGGGGTCAGGTTTGTAGCTCCCTGCGCCCCGCGCCCCGCGCCGAGCGCGAGGGCCTCAGCGGATCACGGCCGCCCCGCGCAGCGCCGAGGCCACGAAGGCCACCGCCCGCGCGTTGAGCGCCGGGTCACGGAACAGCACGAAGTGCCCGTCGTAGGCCCCCGCCGGGTCGACCTGGAGGAGCGCCGCCGTGGTCGACATCGGCCCCACCGCGAGGTTGTTCATCAAGGGTAGGGCGACGCCCATCCCCGGCGGCCAGGCGTTCGCCCCGCCCGGGATCGGCGCCGCCGCGGGCAGCCCCAGCGACTGCGCCACGGCCTGCATGGTGGGCGGCGTGGAGTAGGTGTCTCCGAGCCCGTAGGTCTGCACCACGGGCCGCAGGGGCAGCCCCTCGGGCCGGTCGAAGAGCACCCGGCGGCCGAAGTTCACCGCGTCGGCGCGCTCGAAGTACATCTGGAGCACGTTCAAGACCGGGTGCCCCGCGCTCGCGGCGTCAGGGTCCTGCAGCACCGCGGGCACGGCCCGGGCGATGTCGATGGGCTGGCGCTTGGTGGTGAGCGAGAGCCGCAGGTCTCCCCCCGCGCCCGAGAGCAGCGAGGCCATCACCCCGGTCTCGTAGGGCAGCGCGGGGAGCCCCACCGTCGACCCCTGCGAGTGGCCGATGAAGGCCACCCGCGCCGCGTCGAAGCGCACGCTCTCGCCCGCGCGGGGGAGCTCCGAGAGGTTCACCGCGCCGAGCGCGCGCACCACCGCGAAGAGGTCGGCCGCGCCCTGCAGCACGTTGTCTCGCGCGGCCTGCGGGTTGGCGAAGTTGAAGAAGAGCCGGTCGGGGGCGTCGGTCACGCCCTCGCCCCGACGCGCGCCGTGCATCACCCCCTCGACGCCCACCGTCGCGACGTTCACCGTGCCCGCGGCGCCGCCGAGGTCGACCGAGGCCAGCGCGCCCGCGAGGCCCTCGCTCACCACCGAGCGGAACGAGCCCCCCGTGCCGTGGAAGTACACCGCCACGGGCCACCCCGACGCGGGCATGGGGGCGCCGCGGGGGATGGTCACCGTCACGCACAGCCGCTCGGTGC
>JAEYZO010000543.1 GCA_023428035.1 Pseudomonadota bacterium
GCGCCGCGGAGGCCCAGACGGAGAGCGACGCGACCGCCGCGCGACCGCGGTGGGCGGCGGAGCGTCACGGCGCGCGCTGCCGATGAGCGTGGGCCTCTTCGCGAGCGAGGGGGGTGACCGCGGCCCCGTGTGGGTCGAGGTCCTCGGGTGCCGATCGCCCAACGGGTGCGAGCGCGACGGCGCGCTCGTGTCGCAGCGCGCGGTCGTCTCCTTCTCCAGCGAGCAGGTGCTCGAGCTTCGGATGCTGCTCGCGTCGGCCTGCGTAGGCGCGACGTGTACGACGGCGCAGCGGTGCGTCCCGACCACGGGCGAGTGCCGCGCGGCGTCGGAGGCCCAGTCGACGCTCCAGCCCTACGACGCGTCGGTGAGCGCGCCGGTCGACGCGACCAGCGCCGACGCCGGGGGGCTCGACGGCGCGGCGCGCGACGCGTCGGCCGACGTCATCGCCGATGATCGCCGCGACGGGGCGACCGACGCGGGGATGGACGCGAACACGATCGACGCGCCCGCGCTCGACGCTGGCCCTGACGCCATGGACGCCGCTGGAGACACGGGCGCGGACGACGCCCCTGACGTCATCGCGGACGCGTCGGTCGAAGGTGACGTCCACGACGCGACCGATGTCATCGACGCGTCGAGCGACCTCCCTGACGCCAGCGACGGGTCGTGCCCCGCTGCCCCGCCGCCTCGCCCCTCGCGCTTCGCGCTGGGCAACACGAGCGCTTGCTGGCTCGACGAGAGCGACCACGCCTTCTGCTGGGGCGCCAACACCTACGGGATGACCACCTACTCGAGCTCGGCAGGGTCGAACCGGGCGGTGCGCGCGCCGGAGCTCGACGGAGTCGCGCTCGCTGCGGGCGAGTTCATCACCTGCTCGCTCCACGCCGACGGGACGGTGTGGTGCGCGGGGCTCAACACTGAGGGGCAGCTCGGCGACGGGAGCACGACCAACCGCCCCCGCGTGGTGCAGGTGAGCGGCGTGACCGGCGCGACGGCGATCGCCGCGGGTTTCAAGCACGCTTGCGCCGTCGTCGCCGGGGGCGCGGTGCGGTGCTGGGGGATGAACTCCCGGCGGCAGCTCGGCGCGCCGACGACGGAGACCTGCGGCTCCTTTCCGTGCAGCCGTACCGCGGTGACCGTGGCGAAGGTCTCGGGCGCGACGCAGCTCGCGCTCGGCAACGTGCACTCCTGCGCGCTCCGCGGCGACGGCGCCGTGTGGTGCTGGGGCGACAACGCCTACGGGCAGATGGGCCGAGGGGGGATCGACGGGGTCGCAGCGACGCCGGCGGCTTCTCCGGGCTTGACGGGCGTGCGCGCGCTCGCGGCGGGGTACCACCACACCTGCGCGCTGATGGGCGACGGCGCGGTGCGATGCTGGGGGCAGAACGACCAGGGCCAGCTTGGAGACGGCACCACCTTCACGCGCGCCGCCGCCGTGCCGGTGGTAGGGCTGCGGTGCGTGGAGGCGCTCGCGGTCGGGCACTTCCACGGGTGCGGGGTCGTCGCGGGGGCGCTGTCATGCTGGGGCATCAACAGCCGCGGCCAGCTCGGGAACGGCGGGACGACGGACGCGCCGAGCCCCAGCCCGGTCACGCTCTCGGGGATCACCGATGTCGGCGCGGGCCAATGGCACACGTGCGCGCGCAGCGAGGGCTCGACGCTCTGGTGCTGGGGATGGAACCTCTCGGGCATGCTCGGCATCGGTTCCTCGACGCCCTCGCAGAGCGCGACCCCGCTGCGGGTGGCGTTCTGACGCGCCGGCTACCAACGGTGGAACGCCGGGTGGCCCTCGCGCACGGCGACGAAGGTGCCCCGGCACGTACACGTCACCTTGCCCTTCGCCGAGAGCGTCGCTTCGACCAGCACCTTGTCGCCCTCCGTCGACACGACGCGCGCCCGTAGCTCCAGTGGGCCGTCGGTGGGCGTCGGGCGCTTGAGCGTCACGTGAAAGTCCGCCGTCACCGTGCACGGCGGCGAGTCCAGCCCCCGCGACTTCATCAGGTGGTGCGCCGCGGTCCAGTTGGAGTGGCAGTCCAGCAGCGCCCCCGCGATGCCCCCGTTCAACATCCCGGGAAAGGCCTCGTGGTGGGCCTCGGGCGACCACGTACACACCAGCTCGTCGCCCTCCCCTCCGCTCGGCACGCTCTGGATCCGCAGGCCCTTCTCGTTCGCGGGGCCGCACCCGAAGCAGGTGTTCGTCGGCGCGTAGCGCTCCTGCACGCTCGTCTCCGTCGCCATGGCTCTCACTCTCCGTCTGCCGCAAATCCAAGGGCCGCGCGGCCCCTCCGGTATACTCCCGAAGGCCCGTGTCGCAGCCCCTCGAACTCGCCGCCGACTGCCCCGCCTGCCGCGTCGACGGTGCCGCCCTGGAGCTGTACGACCCCGACGCCCCCGTCGCCGCCCTGGGCCTCCCTGTCGAGCGCCGGTGCCGACTGTGTGGCGGCCGCTGGGAGGGCACCGTGAAGTGCGGCCCCGACGGCGCCGCCCCGCGGGCCCGCGGTCACAAGCGCTGCCCCTGCTGCGCCGACCCTATCGCCGACGACGAGGTCGACGCCCACGCCTGCGGCCACTGCGGCGCCCGCGGGGTCATGGTCGAGCGCGTGCCCCCCGCGGACCTCACAGACCGAAGCACCTTCGTCTCGGCCCTTACGTCCATGGCCCGCGACGACGGCGAGCCCGACCTCGCGGCCTTCCTCACGGTGAACTTCTTCGGCCGCTCCCTCGACGAGCTCCACGGCGCGATCTCTCGGGGGGAGCGCGTCGAGAGCGGCCTCGACGCCCTCTACGCCCTCTTCTCTCGCGCCCCCGGTCGCGGCGGCGCCGGTGGGACCTCTCGCAAGCGGCTCAAGACCCCAGAGCCCCCGCGGGATGTCCCCCCCGTGTACGAGCCCAGGGCGATGCTCATGGCGCTGGTGAGCGTGCTCGTCGCCGACGGCGCGCAAGACCCGCGGGAGATCGCCTTCGTCGACAACTTCCTCCGCCGTGAGGGCCTCTCGCCCCTGCGCCCCGAGGAGCTGCGGGTGCACCGCCCGGTTGAGATCGCGGGCAAGATCCCCCCCGCGCGCCGCGCCGAGGTGGTGGAGCTGATGGTGCAGCTCGCCTGCGTCGACGGAGAGGCCGACCCCAGCGAGCTACGGCTGCTCGCGTCCTACGCGGCCTCGTGGGGCATCGACCAGGAGTCGGTGGACGGGTGGGTGGCCCACTATCGACTCCAGAATCAGACCGACGCGCAGCGGTTTCTGCGTAGACTCCGCTCGTTCTTCGTCGCGCCGCGCGAGAGGGCGGGCGAGCCGGGGAGCGAGCGAAGGCCGCGACACACCCCACCACGATGAGCCAACCGTTCCCGCCGGGCCAAGCGCAGAACCCATGGGCGCAGCCGCAGGCGCCCGTCACCGCGAGCGCCGGGCCCTCCGGCGATCGTGACGAGGTGCAGCGCGCCATCGCGCAGGTGCGCGGTCAGTTCGACCGGGTGATGGAGAACGTGCGCCGGGTGATCGTCGGAAAGGACGACGTGATCGCGAAGGTGCTGATCGCCATGGCCGCCCGCGGTCACGTGCTGTTGAAAGACGTGCCAGGGGTGGGGAAGACCATGCTCGCGCGGAGCATCGCGGCGTCGATGAGCTGCCAGTTCAAGCGCATCCAGTTCACGCCCGACCTCCTGCCGATGGACATCACCGGCTCGAACGTCTTCGACATGCGCAAGAGGGCCTTCGAGTTCCAGCCGGGCCCGATCTTCACGAACCTGTTGCTCGCGGATGAGATCAACCGCGCGACGCCCAAGACCCAGAGCGCGCTGCTCGAGGTGATGGAGGAGCGGCAGGTCACGGTGGAGGGAGAGACGCACCGCCTCGACGCGCCCTTTCAGGTGATCGCGACGATGAACCCCCTCGACCACGAGGGCACCTACCCGTTGCCCGCGGCGCAGATGGACCGCTTCATGATGATGGTCTCCATGGGCTACCCCTCCGAGGTCGCCGAGGTGGCCATGCTCTCGGTGCACCTCTCGCCGGTGTCGGCCCTGGGCGAGCTCGTGCCCGTGGTGTCGCGGGAGGAGTTCCTGCTCTGGCAGAACACCGCGCCGATGGTCTTCGTGAGCGAGGAGCTCAAGCGCTACGCCGTGGCCGTCGCGCACGCCCTCCGCGGAGACGCGCGCAACCTGCAGTCGATCTCGCCGCGCTCGACGCTCCTCCTGGTGCGCGCCGCGCAGGCCCGCGCGATGCTGCGGGGGCGGGACTACGTCGTGGCCGAAGACCTCCAGATGATGGCCCCCGAGGTGATGGGCCACCGCGTGCTCCTGGCCGACGCGCGCTCGGGCCGCGAGTTCGTGATGGAGTCCCTCGCCCGCGTCGCCGTGCCGGCGTAGGGGCGTATGGGTGACGTGGCCGCGCGTGGTCGGGTGAGCCTTCATACCTCTCGCATCATGGGCGACGGGGCAGTGGCCATGGGCGACGGGGCGGTGGCCCTCACCCCCAGCCCCTCTCCCACTACGTGGGAGAGGGGAGCGTCGAACACCGAAAACTGCGACTTCAATGGCC
>JAEYZO010000560.1 GCA_023428035.1 Pseudomonadota bacterium
CTCGGAGCCTCCGCGGCGGGCGCGGGGGTGGGGGTGGCCTCGGGCGTCGCGGCGGGGGTCGGCGCTGCGGCGGGGATCGTCAAGAGGTTGGTCTCGTGCACGCCGACGCGGTCGTAGATCGAGAAGCCCGCGACGATGGCGACCACGGCCACGAGGAGCCCGCCCGTGATCACCATCCAGCGACGGCTGCGGGCGGCGTCGTGCGGGTGCTCGTCCGCGGCCGGCGCGAGGTCTTCGAAGGTGTCGTGGGTGGACTTGTACGCGGCGGTCAGCGCGTGGTCGCTGAAGAACGCTCGGGCCTCGTCAGAGAGGTGCGTCGAGAGAGACTCCTTGCGGTCGCGCCGGGTGTCCTCGCGGCGCTTGACCTCCTCCTTCGGGGACGCTGCCTTGAGCACCGCGGTGGTCGTGCCGGGGTTGGGCGCGTCCTTCTTCGCGTCCTTCTTCGCCTCGACGACAGGCTCTGCCTTCGCGGTCGCCTTCTCCTCGGCCTTCGCCTCGGGCTTCTCTTCGGCCTTCGCCTCGGGCTCCGCGGGAGGCTCCGTGGGTCGGTCGCGCTCCCCCGCCGCCTCGCGAAGCGCCTCGCTCAACACCTTCGAGTCCTCCGCGGGGAAATCCCCCGTGCCCGCGCGGAGGGTCGTTCGCGCCGCGTCGGCCTTCTCGACGGGCGCGGTCTCGGTGATCGCCGAGGTCGTCGCGCTCGGAGCCTCCGCCGCGGGCGACTTCGGGAACTGGATGACGTTCCCCTCGGGCCTCGGCGGTGTGTCGCTCTGTGTCGCCTCGGTGATCGCCGCGGCGCTCGCGGCCGCACCCCCAGTGAGGCTCGGCGTCGGGATCGACGACTCGCGCTTTCCACGCCCGCGCTTGTTCTTGTGCTTGGCCACGTCGACTCCTCGTGATGCTCTCTCGCCCGCCCGTCGAGCGGAGCGCGAAGGTGGTGTCCGCTCGGACCTTCGATGGTCGTGTTCTCTGTTGCGCCGCGGCCGCGAAACATAGCGGCCTTCGCGTCGATTGGCAGCGGCGATCGAAGTGCAGCCAACATGCCACGGCCGCGGAGGCGGCGCCCCGTCGAGGCCGCCTCTCCGACGATGTGTTCGCTTGACCCTGTTCCGCGCGCTCGCTTAGCGTCCGCGCAACCGATTCGGAGGCGAGGAATGTTGGTCCTACGGTCCCGTCGCGCGGCGCTCGCGCTGCTGCTGGCGGGCGCGTTCATGTCCGCCGGCTGCAAGAAGAGCGGCCTGTTCTTTCAGAGCGTGAACCCCCCCGCGGGTCGGCCTGGCGGCGGCGAAGAGGTCCGCATCCGCGGCTCGGGCTTCCGCGCGCTGGGCGGACTGCAGGTCCGCATCGGCCCGAAAGAAGCTCGGAACGTCGGCGTCGCCGACGACGAGACCATCGTCCTCACCACCCCCGAGTGCCGCGAGACCGACCAGGGCCGCCCCCTCGACATCCACATCCTCACGCACGAGGGCCGCAGCGTGATCCTCCGCGGGGCCTTCACCTACCGCCGCAACCCCGGCGAGTCGAACACGCCCAACAGCGAGCTCCAGCGACGGCTCTGACCCCCCTCGCGCCTACCGCGGCGCCGCCACCACCCACACCACGAACACCGACCCCCGCGGCGACCCTGGGCGATCGCCCTGCGCGACGCCGACGCCCACCGCGCGCATCTCTGGCGCGTAGAGCGAGTCGATGCCCGCCGCGCCGTCGAGGCGCGGCCCGAACGCGGCGGCCATGCCCACCCTCCGGTACGCGTCGCCGAGGCCCCGCACCGCGCGCGCCGCGCCGGCCATCGCCTGCTCCTGCGAGAGCGTCGGCTCGGCGAAGAAGCGCGTCGCCGTCTCCTGCCCCACCCGGTCGAGCGCGTCTCGCCGCTCCAGGGGCGGGAGACCTCGACGGGAGCGCTCCTGGTTCGCCGCCGTCACGAGCGAGCTCGCCGCCGCGCCCGGGTCGATCGCCCGCGCGACCTCGATGAACTCCTGGGTCACGAGCAGGGCGCCTGACGCTCCAGGCTCCCGCGCCACGCCCACGCCCACGTGCGTGACCGTGGGGTTCAACAGGTTGGCCCGGTGCCCCGGGCTCGCCATCAGCGAGTCGTGGATGTCTCTCACCCCGTAGCCCCTCGCGACGTTCTCCAGGGCGAGGCCGCTGCGGAGGCCGGCGCGCTCCAGCCGCTCGGCGGTGGTCCCCCGCGTGGGGGAGGTGTGCGCGACGAAGCGGTGCTCGGCCATGTCGGCGGAGTGCTCGCGGGCGACCACCGCCAGCGGCTCCATCGCGGTCAAGGGACCGACCCCCGCGGCGCGGCGAGCCTCGTTCGCGAGCTCGACGAGCGCGGCCTCGACGGCGGGGGGCGCGAGGTCTTCGGCGACCTCGTCGCGGGCCGGCGCGCTGGGGGGCGTCGCGTCGACGTACACCGGGAAGTTCGCCACCACCGTCGCGCCGAGCTCGCCCTGAGCGGTGAGCTCCACCTGCCACGCGCCGCGGGCGCCCAGCGGCAAGCGCGCGGAGAACTCCGGCCCGGCGCCGAGGGGGCGAGACTCGCCGCGGCCGTCAGGCCTCGTGACGACGAGCTCGGGCTCGCGGAGGTTCGCCTCGAGCCGTCCCCGGAGCTCCAGGGTGCTCCCGAGCGGGAGCTGCCGGGGCATCGGCGCGAGCGTCGCGCGACGCTGCGTG
>JAEYZO010000572.1 GCA_023428035.1 Pseudomonadota bacterium
GAACTGCCCGCCGTCGGCGTCGGTGAGCCCGGTGTAGACGCCGCGCTGGGGCCCGCGGCCGTTGCCCACGGGGTCGGCGTAGGGGCCGCCGTCGGAGTCGGTGAGGCCCGTGCTGTACCCGCCCTGCACCACCTGGGTCGGCTGGGCGACGGCGTAGGTGGGCTGGGTCTGGACCGTGGGCTGCGGCTGCGCGACGACGCAGCCGGTGAGGGCCTTCGCCGCGGCGCCGACGACGGCGACGCTCAGGGCCTGGAGCACGCCGCGGCGACCGCCGTCGGGGCTGGTGACGATCTCGTCGTCGGTGACCGTGGTGGGGCTGGCCTTGGGGTCTTTGAGGTCGGACATGAATCCTCGTGGGCGGCGGTGGCCTCGAAGGGCCGTGGGTTCTCTATCGCGGCGCGGGCGACGATGGGCCCATCGTACGCCTCGGGTCGCGCGACCCTTTCGGGCTGTCCACTTGACGGTACCAGCGGCCTGCGCGCGCTGTGAAGGCTTCGCGCGAGGCGGGGCGACATGCCTCAGCGGGTGCGCTGGCCCTCCAGCAGCGAGGCGATGGAGCTGCGGTACCCGGGCCCGTGCAACTCCAGGTCGAGGGCGAGGGCGACGCGGATACGCTCGCGCAGCCACCACGCCGCGGCCCCGAGGATCAAGGGGATCAGCAGGAACACCACGGGGCGGTGCCCGAGCGCGTACACGGCCCAGTCGTAGGTGCCGTGTACGAGCACCGCGGCGGCCCACGCGCGGACGAGGAAGGGGAAGGGGCGTCGGCCGTGCATCGCGGCGAAGCGCGCGCGGCCGAGGTCGAGGCCCATCACCCCCGACGCGAGGGCGTGCATGGGCACCGCTGTGAAGGCCCTCACCAGGCCGAGGACGAGGTCCTGCGCGTGGGTGCCGTCGAAGACCCGGCCGACACAGAGCCCGCTCACCAGGGGCAGGGCGCAGAGCACCCGCGAGGCCGAGCTCGAGACGTAGAGCAGGTTCTCGAAGAGGCCGAAGCCCAGCGAGGCCGCGACGGCGTAGAGCACTCCGTCGGCGTACTCGTCGAAGGCCCTGCGCCTGAAGGGGTAGGTCAGCACCACGGCGAGCTTCGCGGCCTCTTCGACGCCGGCGGCGACGGCGTAGGCGTCGAGGGCGCGGCCTCCCGCCGCGGCGGCGGGGCCCAGCGCGCGGCGGAGCCAGACCTCGGCGAAGTACGCGGGCACGCACACCACGACGCCGAGGGCGAGGGTGCGGAGCACCTCTCCGCGGGGCTCTGGGCGCAGGGCGTCGACGCGGCGGAAGACCGCGTAGAGCGCCGCGACGGGGGCCACGGCGATCACGATCCCCAGCACCTCGAAGAGCGCCCGGTGCGGCACGGCGGCGACGCTATCACCTTCCGTGGCCGAGGCGCGGTGGGCGAGGTACAACCCCCGCCCCCAATTTCTGCCCCACCGCTCCCCGAGGATCATGAGCGACACCGAGAAGACCCCCGCCGTCGACGCCGAGACCCAGCGCATCACGACCGAGGAGGAGCGCGCCCTCGCGCGGGTGCTCGAGCGCGCCTCGGAGGTGCGCGACACGGCGAGGGAGGGCTACGACCGGGAGATCCTCGAGCTGCGCGACGCCATCGGAGAGGCGAGGCTCGAAGACGTCCCCGCGCTGGTGGCCGAGATGGAGCGACTCCGCGGCGTGGCCGACCGACGCGCCGAGGTGCCGGTGGGCAGGCTCAACGCGCTCAACCCCTACTTCGGTCACCTCAAGCTCAAGGAGGGCGCGCGCACCCGCGACGTGCTCATCGGCAACGCGACCTTCGTCGACACCGACCGCGGCGTGCGCGTGGTCGACTGGCGCGACGCCCCGGTCTCCCGGATCTATTACCGCTACCGCGAGGGCGACGAGTACGAGGAGGAGATCGGCGGTCGCACCCTGGAGGGCGAGGTGCTCACCCGCCGCGCGGTGGTGATCCGCGACGGGGTGCTGCGCCGCATCGTCGCGCCGCAGGGGGTGTTCCTGAAGGGCAAGGGGGGCTGGGAGCGGGGCGAGCGCTACGCGGCGAAGCTCGAGGGCGGCCAGCTCAGCGCGGTGCGGCCCCCCACCGACGACGAGCGGCGCGCCGCGGCGCGCTCTCGCGGGCGCCTGGGCGTCGGCGTCGACGGGCGGGAGGACAAGCACCTGCCAGAGATCCCCGCGCTCATCGACCCGCGGCAGTTCGAGCTGATCTCTCGGCCGTCGTCGGGGCTCGTGGTGATCCAGGGCGGAGCGGGCTCGGGCAAGACCACCATCGGCCTCCACCGCATGGCCTACCTCGCGTTCAACAACCCGAAGCGCTACTCCGCCGACCGGATGATGGTCGTGGTCTTCAACCGCGCCCTCGCCCGCTACATCGTCAGGGTGCTCCCGAGCCTCGGCGTCGAGGGCGTGTCGGTGGTGACCTTCAACGAGTGGGTGTCGAAGCAGCGCCGCCGGCACCTCGCGCGCACGCCCGAGGGCTACAACGACGACTCGCCCTCGACGGTGTCGCGGCTGAAGAAGCACCCGATGCTCCTCAAGCTGATCGACGAGCGCGTCGCGAAGGCCGAGGCCGACTGGGAGGCCGAGCTCACCCGGTCCGCCGAGCGCCTGGGCGTGGGCGACGCCGTCGCGAAGGCGTGGAGGGCGCTGCGGGGCCACCCCCTCGCGCGGAGGATGACCGGGCTCTCGCAGTGGCTGAGGGGCGAGCGGGAGCTCGCGGGTACGACCGGCGCGTCGCTCGGGAGCCGCGCGCAGATGGACATCGAGCGGGTGATCGACGGCCGACGTCGCCGCGCGCGCGACGTGGTGTGGGACTGGGCCGAGCTCATCACCGACGGCCGGGCGCTGCGCTCCGCCGCGGAGCGCTGGGCGCCGGGGGACTTCACCGACGAGGAGATCGGCCAGGCGGTGAAGTGGAACGCCGAGCGCTGCACCCGCTGGGTGGTGGCCGACACCGACGACGCCCAGGGAGAGGAGAAGGAGGCCCGCAAGGCCGCGCGCGAGGAGCGCGAGGAGCGCAGGCGCGCGGGGGACGAGGCCGTAGACGCGGAGGAGCTCCGCCACGACGAGTCCCGCGAGGCCGCCAGGGAGGAGCGGCGCGCGCGGCGGGACGACGGCGACGACGACGGCGACGACGACGAGGACGCGGGCCCGCTGCGCGGGGCTGACGGCGTGATCGAGGAGGAGGAGCGCTCCGCCGTCGACCCCGAGGACGACGCGCTGCTCCTGCGCTTGTACCAACGCAAGGTCGGCCCCCTGCGCGGCGCGGGCAAGCAGCCCCTGCGCTACGAGCACCTCTTCGTCGACGAGGCGCAGGACCTCTCGCCCATCGAGCTCTCGGTTCTGATGGGCGTGACCTCGGACGACCGCTCGGTGACCCTCGCGGGCGACACCGCGCAGCGGCTCTTGATGGACAACGGCTTCAGCGACTGGAAGGGCGTCTTGCGTGACCTCGGCCTCGCGCACGTCGAGGTCGAGCCCCTGCGCATCGGGTACCGCTCCACGATGGAGGTGCTCGCCTTCGCGCGCGAGGTGCTCGGCCCCCTGGCCGACCCGGAGCCTCCGCTCGCGACGCGGCACGGCGCGCCGGTGGAGTTCCACGGCTTCGGCGACGTGGGCGCGGCGGTGGCCTTCATCGGCGAGGCGCTGCGAGAGCTCGCCATCGAGGAGCCGAGGGCGAACGTCGCCGTGCTCGCCCGCGACCCCGAGCGCGCCGACCTCTACTACAACGCCCTCGCGCGAGCCGAGGTGCCCAGGCTCTCCCGCGTCGCCGACCAGGACTTCGCCTTCAAGCCCGGCGTCGAGGTCACCGACGCGCGGCAGGTGAAGGGCCTTGAGTTCGACTACGTGATCCTCGTCGACGCGACGAGCTCGTACTACCCCGTCGACGACGAGTCGCGGCACCTCATGCACATCGCCGCGACGCGCGCCGCGCACCAGCTCTGGGTCGTCGCCGCGGGGCCCCCCTCGGCGCTCCTCCCTGCGTGGATGACCGAGTCGCCCTGACGCTCGATGGGCACCCGCGCCGCCGCGCTCGGCCTCGTGGCCCTCGTCGTGGTGGCCTTCGCCAACGTGCTCCCCAACGCGCTCAGCTACGACGACCACGTCGTCGTCGAGGCCAACGGCTACGTCAACGGCGCGCGCCCGCTCGCTGAAGCGCTGCGCTCCCGCTGGTGGGGCTCCGCGATGCCCGCCCACGCCCGCCCCGCGTGGAGGCCCCTCTCCACCCTCACCCTCCGCGCGGCGGTGTCTCTCTTCGGCCCCTCCGCCTTCGCCCTCCACGCCCTCGGCGTGGCGCTGCACGCCGTCAACGCCGCGCTCGTCTTCGCCCTCCTGCGCCGCGCGCTCGACCGCGACGACGCCCTGACCGCGGCCTGGGTCGGGGCGGCGCTCTGGTCGATTCACCCCTTGCGCGTCGAGGTGGTCGCGTCGGCGGTGGGCGTCGCCGAGTCGCTGTGCGCGGGGCTCTCGCTCGCGTGCCTCCTCTCGTGCCTCTCCCCGCGCCGCGGCTCCCTCTCGCTCGCCGCGCT
>JAEYZO010000591.1 GCA_023428035.1 Pseudomonadota bacterium
GCGCTGGCCCGCGTGCTTCGCGCGGCGGTCGCGACGGCGAGGGCGCGCGACGAGGGCCTCGCCCGATACCCCGAGGCCCCGCAGCGACGGAGGCTCTTCGCGATCACACCCCACGTCCTGCTCCCCACGACGCGCTTCGACGAGCGGGCCAACCTGGGAGACCCCGAGGACCTCGGGGTCTTCCTCGGTGACGTCGCGCTCCCCACGCGCGCCGCGGCGGAGCTCGCCGCCACCGTGGAGGCCGTCGATTGGAGCGCCCTCCGCGGCTCGTCAGGGACCTTCGCGCAAGACACCCCGCTCGGGGCGGTGATCGTGCGCGGCCCGATGAACGACGCCTGGACGCCCGAGACCTCGCCGCGCGTGCTGCTCGGCGTCGACCTCGGCGGAGACGACACCTACACAGCGCCCGTGGCGAGCAACGTCGACGTCGAAGCGCCCGTGAGCGTGATGGTCGACCTCGACGGCGACGACGTCTACGGCTACCCCGAGCGGAGGTCGGCCCTCGACACCGACGAGACGATGGTCTCCGACGCCGACGGGAGGGTGAGCGCGGGGGGCCCCACCGCCGCCTCGATGAGCCGCACCGGACGTCAGGGCTGCGGGCGTCTCGGCGTCGCGTTGCTCTACGACCTCGGCGCGGGGCGCGACACGTACCGCTCGCTCCGTATGTCGCAGGGCTTCGGCGCCCTCGGCGTCGGCGGGCTCTATGACGGAGGCGGTGACGACCGCTACGCCGTCGAGGCCGCTGGGCAGGGCAGCGCCGTGGCGGGCGTCGGCGTGCTCGTCGACGCCGGCGGCGACGACGAATACACCGCGTGGACCTACTCCCAGGGCTTCGCCTACACGGGCGGCGCCGGGGCGCTCGTCGACCACGGAGGCAGCGACGCCTACCTCGCGCGGGTCACGCCGAACATCTACCCCTCGGCGCAGAGCCCCTCGACCAACAACTCCATGAGCCAGGGCGTGGGCTTCGGGCGCCGCGGCGCCGGCGCCCCCGACCGGGTCAACATGTCAGGCGGCGTCGGCGTGCTCCGCGACGCGACGGGGAACGACCGCTACACGGCCAGCGTGTTCGCGCAGGGCTCGGGCTACTGGGGAGGCATGGGCCTGCTCCTCGACGGGGCGGGCGACGACCGCTACGACGCGCGCTGGTACGTGCAGGGCGCGGCGGCGCATTTCGCCTACGGCGCCCTCGTCGACGGCGGAGGGCGCGACGAGCACAACGCCGAGGCCGTGCGGCAGAACATGACCCTCGGCGCGGGGCACGATTTCTCCCTGGGCGTCTTCGTGTCGCTCGGCGCGGAGCCCGACGTGTACCGCGCGCCCAACCTCGCGCGCGGCGCGGGCAACGCGAACGGCGCGGGGCTCTTCTTCGAGGCCGGCGGCGACGACCGCTACGAGGCCGCGTCGGCGCTCTCGCTCGGCAACGCGGCGCTCGAGTCGCTCACCGACCCCGGGAGGCTGACGCGCCCCACCGCCGGGGTCTTCGTCGACGGCGCGGGGAGCGACACCTACGCGCGCTCCGCGGGCAGCGGGCCCACGAACGACGGCCGGTGGACCCAGCGGGTGCACCCCGAGGCGGCGTCGGAGCGCGGGTTCGGCGTCGACGGCGCCGGCGACACGGGGCTCTGAGCGCGATGCCCGCGCTGCACTTCACGCGCACGGGCTACGTGGTCGACGCCCCCGAGGGGGGCTCCGTGGCCGAGCTCTGCGACGAGCACTTCAGGGCGGGCGTGCCCTTCGCGTGCCGCCACGCGAACTGCGGGTCGTGCAGGGTGATCGTCGAGGAGGGGGGGGCGCTCTGCGAGCCCCCGGAGGAGCGGGAGCGGAGGCTGCTGCGGGTCTTCGGCGAGCCCGAGGGCCTGCGCCTCGCGTGTCAGTTGAAGGTGCGCCGCGGAGGCGGGGTGGTGCGCCTCCGCGTCGTGCGGTGAGGGCTCAGGGGTTGGACTGCACCACCATCGCGAGGCCGAGGCGCTTGCGGAGGCGGAGGTACTCCTCGCTGATGGCGTAGGCGCGGAGCTCACGCAGGCGGTCGGCGTGCGCGAGCGACTGGCCGTCCTCGGGGGTCGCGCGGATCACCGCGGCGGACATCAAGAGGTCGTTCGAGAGCACGAAGCCCGCGCGGTCGGCGCTGAGGTCGACGCCCGCGGTCCAGCGCTTGAGGTCGAGCGAGGCGTCGCCCGCGAGGAGCTTCTGCACCAGCGAGGTCAGGCCCTCGAGCGCCGCGCCCGTGACGTGCTGCTTCACCGACGCCAGGGCCTCGGCCACCGGGGCCTGGAGCTCCGCGCTCACGGGGAAGCTCGGGTTCACCGCGCGGATCGCCGCGAAGAGCCACGCGCGCAGGCCCGTGCCCGTGGGCACGAGCTGACGCACGAAGTGACCCGGGCGGAAGTACGCGAGGCGCGTCCCAGCGATGAAGGCCAGGGCCTTCGAGGGGCCGCCCGCGAGGGCCGTGGAGCCCAGGTACAACGACGGCGTCTCGGTGAGCGCGAAGCTCACCCCGGCGTCGTCTGAGGGCTTCACGTACACGGGCGGGGCCTTCAGGCCCAGGACCCCCGCGGCGTAGTGGAGGGTCTGCGCCATCTGGCCCTCGTCCTTGGCCAGGTCGATGAGGTCCTTCGACGAGAGGCCGTAGTCGCCGAGGCCCACGGCGCGAGCCTTGAGCACCGCCGGGAGGATCGTCGCGAACACCGAGGTGAGCAGCGGGTCCTGCGTCGGGTGCGTCACGTCGGTGCGCCAGCGCTCGTCGTTGAGCTTCTCCTGCGCCGCCGCTGGCCCCTCGGTGCGGAACTTCTTCCAGAAGCTCTCCTCCTCGGGCTCGGCCCCCTTCACGCTCACCAACGCCTGGCACATGCACCAGGCCTCGTCGGGCCGCTTGGCCTCGGTGAACACCCGCCGCAGCGCGTGGAGCGACTCCACCCGCATCGGGTTCTTCGCGAGCACCGCGCGGTGCGCCTCCACCGCCCGGTCGAAGTACTTCTTCGAGTCCGTGGTGTAGAGCGCCGCGAGCTTCTCGCTGAGAGACTCGTCGCTCGGGTCGAGCTCCCTCGCCCGCTCGTAGGCGCTGATCGCCTCGCCGGGGTTCTTCAGGTGCGCCTCGTGGAGCTCGCCCAGCTTCGCGTAGAGCCCGGCGCGCTGCGCGTCGCTCGCCCCCTCGGGGAGCTTCGCGAGCACCTTGCGGTAGCTCTGCTCCAGCCCCGACCAGTCCTTGCGGCCGCCCTTCACTGACGCGAGGCCCTCGAGCGCCAGCGTCAGCGAGGGGTCGTGCTCCAGCGCCTGGACGTAGTAGTCCACCGCCTCCTCGGGGCGGCCGAGGTGCACCTCGCAGAGCTGACCCGCCGTGAGGTAGTAGCGCCCGAGCTGCGCGCGGTCCTCCACCAGGTCGGTGAAGCGCAGGATGACCTCGACGAGCCGACCCCAGTCCTTCTCCTCGGAGTAGAGCTGCATCAGCTTCATCAGGATGCGCCGGTCGTCGGGGCGCATCTCCAGCGCCGACACGTAGCTCCGCGCGGCCTTCGCCCGGTCGCCCAGCTTCGCCGCGATGAGGTCTCCGAGCTCGATGTGCAGCGCGAGCTTCCTCGCGTCGCTGTCGGCGATCTCCACCTGGCGGCGCTTGAAGCGCGCGACCTCGTCCCAGCGGCCCTCGGCGCCGTGCGCCTCCACCGCGAGCGAGATCACCCGCTCGTCGTCGGCGTCGATCGCGTGCGCCTCGTGCAGTGACTTCACCGCGCCCGCCGCGTCGCCGCCCTTGAGCTGCGCCTCGGCGTAGGTCGCGAGCGCGTCGACCTTCTCCGCGCGGTCGAGCTCCTTGCCGTGCGTACGGAGCAGCTCGTCGAAGTACGCCCTCGCCTCGCCCCAGGCCTCCGCCGAAGCGGCCGCCTTCGCCACCGAGAGCAGCGCCCCGCGGTCGTCGGGGGCGGCCTCGCGCGCCGACTTGAAGGCCTCGAGCGCCGTCGCCCGCTCGCCCGAGCGGGCCAGCGCCTCGCCGTACATC
>JAEYZO010000606.1 GCA_023428035.1 Pseudomonadota bacterium
CCCTTCCCCGCGGCGGCGGGCGCCGACGCCGGCGACCGCGCGAGAGAGACCCCCCTCGACCCCAAGGGCGCCCTCCCCTGGCGCTGGCCCGACGAGACCCGACTGGTGGGTCTCTCCCTCGCGGTGCTCGCCCTCGCCGCCGCGGTGGAGTTCCCCGACCATCGGGTGATCCGCGCGGCGACGAGCACGGCGCCGCAGGGGCCGCGTGATCCGGTGGCGCTCACCGACGACGACCTGCAGGCGATGCGCGAGGCGATGGAGCAGATCGAGCGGCAGGCGCGCACCGACGCGTCGCGAAGGGCCGTGTCGGAGCTCAACCGCCTCCTCGACGACATCGCCGCGTCGCGCATCGACCGGCAGGAGGGCTTTCGACGACTGGCCGACCTGCAGCGCGCGGTGGACCTCGAGCGCGAGGTCGAGGGCGACGCCACGCAGCGCGCGCTGCAGCAGATGGGTCGCCCGATGAGCGAGCAGAGCGCGCTCACCCGCGACCTCGCCCGCGCGATGCAACGCGGCGACGCGGCGGCGGCGCGAGAGGCGATGCGCGCGCTCGCGCAGCAGCTGAGGGAGCACCCGCCCACCCCCGCGCAGCGGCAGCAGTTGCAGCAGCAGCTCCAGCGCGCGGCGGAGGCGCAGCCGCAGGAAGACCGCGAGGCGCTCCAGCGGCAGTTGGAGCAGGCGCGGAGAGAGATGGAGCAGTTGCTCCGGCAGCAGCGCGAGCGGCAGTTGTCTCGGCCCGAGGAGGAGCTCCTGCGGAGGCGTAGGCGAGAGGCCGAGCACCTCCAGCGGCGGCAGGAGCGCAACGAGGCGCAGCGGCGAGAGGCCGAGCACCTCCAGCGGGAACTCCAGCAGGCCGCGCAGGACCTCGCGAGGAGCATGCAAGACGCCCTGCGAGACCTGGAGCGCGGGGCCGAGCAGCTCTCGCGCATGGACTCCGAGCAGCAAGGCCAGCGCTCCCTCGAGGAGATGCGGCGGCAGCTGGAGCAGCTCCGCGAGATGCTCCGTCAGCAGAACGGGCAGAACGGCCAGCAGATGCGCCAACGCCTGGCCCGCTTTCAGCGCAACGCCGGCGGCCAGCCGGGCTCCCACGGTCAGTCGGGGCAGCAGGGGCAGGGTCAGCCCGGTCAGGGCGGCCAGCCGGGGCAGGCCGGGCAGGCGGGCGAGGGCGCGCAGGGGCAGGGCTCGCAGCAGGGCAACGGGACCCCGCAGGGGGTGACGCTGGGTCGCGGCGGAGAGGGCATCCCGCTGCCGGTGCCTGGGCAGTCGGGCGCGGGGGAGAACGGCGACCGCGAGGGCGGCAACGACAGCGCGTCGGGGGCGGGCGCGCAGCACGAGGAGAACGCGCGCGGCGCGGCGGCGGACCTCCTGGGTCGCACGCGCGCGGTGCAGGTGCAGGGGCAGCAGACGGGCAACGGGCCGTCGCGCTCGCAGGTGATCCGCAGCGCGGCCTCGCAGGGCTTCGCCAACGCGCCCTACCGCACGGTGTACCAGCCGTACTGGGAGCACGCGCGCGAGGTGCTGCACCAGGGAGAGGTGCCGCCCGGGTACCGGGGGTATGTGCGGCGGTACTTCCAGCTCATCCGACCGCGAGAAGAGTGAGAGCGATGACCGACGAAGCGACGAAGGCGCCCCCGAAGGAGGCGCTCGAGAAGTTCCAGGCTGACCTCGGGCGGGTGCGAAGGGAGGTCGGCGCGGTGATCGTCGGCCACGAGGCCATCGTCGACGGGGTGCTGACCTGCCTCCTCGCGGGAGGCCACGCCCTCCTCGAAGGCGTACCCGGCCTCGGCAAGACGATGCTGGTGCGCACGCTCGCCCGGGCCCTCGCGCTTCAGTTCTCGCGGGTGCAGTTCACGCCCGACCTCATGCCGGCGGACATCCTGGGCACGCAGGTCATCATCGAGGAGGAGCACGGGCGCAAGCGCTTCGAGTTCCAGCGGGGTCCGATCTTCGCGCACCTGGTGCTGGCCGACGAGGTGAACCGCGCCACGCCCAAGACGCAGAGCGCGTTGCTCGAGGCGATGCAGGAGCACTCGGTCACCGTCGCGCGGCAGACCCACACCCTGGAGGAGCCCTTCTTCGTCCTCGCGACGCAGAACCCGCTGGAGATGGAGGGGACCTACCCTCTGCCCGAGGCGCAGCTCGACCGCTTCTTCTTCAAGCTCCACGTGCGCGCGCCCTCGAAGGACGAGATGCACGCGATCCTCGACCGCACCACGGGCACCACCGAGGCCGAGGTGAAGCCCGTGCTCGACCGCGACCGGGTGCTGGCGATGCGCGCGCTCGCCCGCTCGGTCCCCGTGCCCCGCTCGGTGCAGGACTACGCCGTGCGGGTGGTGCTCGCGACGCACCCCGACGGTGAGGGGGCCTCGACCATGGTGAAGCGCTACGTGCGCTACGGGTCGTCTCCGCGCGGCGCGCAGGGCGTGTTGCTGGCCGCGAAGATCAAGGCGCTGATGAGCGGGAGGTTCTCTCCCTCGATCGACGACGTGAGGGCGAGCGCGCTGCCGGCGCTGCGGCACCGGATGATCCTGAACTTCGAGGGCGAGGCCGAGGGGGTGAAGAGCGACGCCGTGCTCGAAGAGATCCTCGGGTCGGTGAAGGCCCTGAGCTGAGGGCTCGATGGGCTGGCTCGACCGACTGCGCGGCGCCAAGCGCGCTGAAGCCCCCGCGTCGACGGAGCTCTTCGACGAGGAGTTCCAGCGGCGCCTCGACTACCTCGCGGTGGTGTCGAGACGTCTCTTCGCGGGTCGGATGCGCGCCGAGCGCAAGACCAAGAAGTCAGGCTCGGGCATCGAGTTCGCCGACCACCGTGACTACGTCCCCGGCGACGACCTGCGCTACCTCGACTGGGCCCTCTACGGCCGCACCGGGCGCCTCCTCCTCAAGCTCTTCGAGGAGGAAGAAGACCTCGCCATCTACATCCTCCTCGACTGCTCGCGCTCCATGGGCTTCGGCCGCCCGAGCAAGTTCGACCACGCGCGACGTCTCGCCGCCGCCCTCGCCTACGTGGGCCTCACCAACCTCGACCGCGTCGGGATCGTCGCCTTCAGCAGCACCGTCTCCGCGCGGCTCCCGCCCGGCCGCGGCCGCGGTCGGATCTTCAAGGTCTTCGAGTTCCTGCGGTCGCTGGAGCCCTCGGGAGAGACCGCCATCGCCGAGGCGACGCGCAGCTTCGCGGCGGAGAACAAGCGCCGCGGCGTGGCGATCCTCCTGTCGGACCTCTACGACCCCGCGGGCTTCGAGCGCGGGATCAACGCCGTGCGCTACCAGCGCTTCGAGCCGATGGTGGTGCAGGTCATCGACCCCCGCGAGGCCGACCCCGGCGAGCGCGGAGACCTCACCCTCGAAGACGTCGAGACGGGAGACAAGCGCGAGGTCACGCTCTCTCCCGACCTGGTGACCCGCTACCGCGCGGCGCACGCGGCGTGGAGGGAAGAGATCGCGGGCTTCTGCAAGAACCGCCAGGTGCCCTTCGTCGCCGCCGACGTGAACGGGGCCTTCGAAGACCAGGTGCTGGAGCTCTTTCGCCGCACGGGGATGGTGCGCTGATGGAGCTCCTCGGCCTGCCATTGACCCAGCTCGCGACGCTCTTCGCCGTCGCGGGCGGCGCGGTGGTGGTGCTCTACATCCTGAAGCTGCGCCGCCGCCGCGTGCTGGTGCCCTTCACGCGGCTGTGGGACCGCGTGCTGGCGGACCGGCCCACGTCGAGCTTCTTCTCGAAGCTGAAGCGCTTGCTGTCTCTGTTGATCCAGCTCGCGCTGCTGGCGCTGATCGTGGGTGCGTTGGGTGACCCTCGCCCCGCGGGGGCGGCGCGCGCCGGGCGCTCGCTGGTGGTGCTCGTCGACGGCAGCGCGTCGATGAAGGCGGTCGACGTGCTCCACGGCCGCTCCCACGCCGCGAGGGAGGCCCTGCGGCGTCTGGTGCGAGAGATGGGCCCCGCCGACCGGATGCTCATCGCCCAGATGGACGCCGAGGTCACGGCCCTCTCTCCGATGACCGACGACCCCGCGGCGCTGGAGTCCGCGGTGAGCGCCTACGCCCCTCGCGACACCGGCCTCGACCTCGCCCGCGCGCTCCGCTTCGCGCAGGACGCCACGCGCGGCAACCCCTCCCCCGAGGTTGTGGTGATCGGCGACGGCGCCTTCGGCGAGGCGCGTGACTCCGACGGCGAGGTGCGTCTCCAGGGGTTGCCTCTGCGCTACGTGCCGGTGGGGGTGCGCGGTCGCAACGTGGCGATCACGGCCTTCGCGGTGCGGCGATACCCGCTCGACAAGTCGCGCTACGAGGTGCTGGTCGAGCTCCGGAGCTTCTCGGATCGGCCCGAGGAGGTGGAGCTCACGCTCAGCGCTGACGGCGCGCCCATCGAGGTGACCCGCGTCGCGCTCCCGCCGGGGGGGAGCTCGCAGCGGGTCTTGCCTGACCTCTCGGGCGCGTCGCAGCAGATGGAGGCGCGCATCGCCTTCGCGGGCGGAGGCCACGACGACCTCCCCGCGGACGACCGCGCCTACGCGACGCTGCCCGAGAGGCGTCGGGCGCGTGTGCTGGTGTCGACGCCGGGCAACCGCTACCTCGAGGCGGCGCTGTTGTTGGACGAGTACCTCGACGTGGTCGAGGTGCAGCCCGCGCAGGCCGCGGCGCGCTTGCGGGCGGAGCGCTTCGACGTGGCGATCTTCGACGGCCCCGCGGTGGCGGTCCCTGCGGGGGTGGGGGCGATCTACCTGCGCCCCGAGGGGGCTGACCTGCCTGTGGAGGCCGAGGCGGGCTTCGTGAACGCGACCGCGGGGAGCGCCATCGGCTTCACGCGGGTCGAGCGACGTCACCCGCTGATGCGCTTCACCAACGACCTCGACGAGGCGCACATCGGCCGGATCATTCGCTACCGACCGCGACCAGAGGACCGGGTGCTGGGTCAGAGCGCGCAGGGGCCGTTGTTGATCGCGGGGGAGCGGGGGACCGACCGCTTCATGTTGTTGAGCTTCGACGTGCGCGAGAGCGACCTGCCCTTGTTGATCTCGTGGCCTGTGTTGCTGGTGAACGCCATCGACTGGTTCGCGGGGGAGGACTCGGCCTACCTGTCGTCGTTCCGCACGGGGGAGACGTGGAGGATCCCGGTTCCTGCGGGGCTCGACCGCGCCACGGTGGAGACGCCGTCGGGACGTCGGGTGAGCGTTCCGGTGGTGGAGGGGCGCGCGGCGTACTTCGGGACAGAAGCGGGCTTTCACCGCGTACACGCGGGGGAGATGCACGGGCTGGTGGCGGGCAACCTGAGCGACCTGGGCGAGTCGCGGTGCGCGCCTGGGCGAACGCTCACGGTGGGAGGCCAGCGGGCGACGGCGCCCGTGGCGGGCCGCGCGGGGGTGCGCCGCGAGTGGTGGCCGTACCTGTTGCTGGCGGCGCTGGTGGTGTTGTTGATCGAGTGGGCGACGTACCACCGCCGCGTGACGGTGTAGGGCGCGGCGCGGAGGCGCCGCGGGGGTGTCGGCCCACCACCCACGTCACGGTGCACACCGGCGCGGTGCACCACCTACGTCGCCAGCCCCTCCAATCGCGACGACGTGATCGACGAACCGCACGCCCCGCGGCGCAGGGGCGCCGCGCTGGGCTCGTCGTGTGCGCGTGGTGAGGCGCGAGCATGGGCGCGTCCTGAGGAGCGACGCGTACTTCACGTACGCGAGCGACGATGGATGGCGCCCAGGCGACGTGCATCGTCACGCGACGCCGGACTCGTCGACGACGGTGCCGACATCTTCACCTCGGATGACGCGCTCGATGTTGCCCTTCTCGGCCAGCTTGAACACCCGGATCGCGAGCTTGTTGTCGCGGCAGAGCGTCACCGCCGTGGAGTCCATCACCCCGATGCGCCGCGCGAGGAAGTCGTCGTAGGACATCCTCGGGAAGAACCTCGCCTCGGGGTTCTTCTTCGGGTCGGAGTCGTACACGCCATCGACCTTGGTGGCCTTGCAGAGCGCGTCGGCGTGGATCTCCATCGCCCGCAAGGCCGCGGCGGTGTCGGTGGAGAAGTACGGGTTGCCCGTGCCCGCGGCGAAGATCACCGCGCGGCCCTTCTCCAGGTGACGCACCGCCCGTCGACGGATGTACGGCTCGGCCACCTGGCGCATCTCCAGCGCGGTCTGCACCCGGGTCGGCACGGCCCGCTTCTCCAGCGCGTCTTGCAGCGCGAGGGCGTTCATCACCGTCGCGAGCATCCCCATGTGGTCGGCCGTAGAGCGGTCCATCCCCGCGGCGCTGCCCTTGAGACCACGGAAGATGTTTCCGCCGCCGACCACCAGCGCGAGCTGCACGCCGAGCTGGTGGTAGGCCGCCGCGAGCTCGTCCGCGAGCTCACCCGTGGCCGTGGGGTCGAGGCCGAAGCCGCCCTCCTTCGCGCACAGGGCCTCGCCTGACATCTTCAAGAGGATGCGCTTGTACCGCACGCCCGTGGCCAGCGGCGGCGGCATGATCGTCCGGTCGTCGCGGTCGTCCATGGCGCGGGTTGATACACCAAATCCTTCCCCGCGCGGGAAGCGCCGCTCACGCCCCCCGTCGCTTGTGCTCCACCCGGGCCTTCAGCTCCGCGAGCTCGTCCTCGACGTCGGCCTCGGGCTCCGCCGCCACGACCCTCACTCCGGTGCGCGCCTCTCCAGACTCTGGCCTCTCGCCCTGCTCTCTCTCTCGACGCAGCGCGCTCCCGAGCGACTCCAGCACCTCGGTCACCGTCGCGCGCACCGCGTCTCCGAGCTCCGTGCCCGCCTTGCGCAGCCGGTCGCCTTTCTCTCTCCGCTTCGCCTCCTCGGCCCTCGCCTGCGCCTCGGCCCTCGCCTGCGCGGCTCTCTCCTCCGCCCCGCGGCGCCACACCGCCAGCACCTCGGGCCCCGGCCCCGAGCGCGTGCGCCACGCCGCGAGCCCCAACCCCACCGCCCACCCCAGCGCCGGCCACAGGAACCACAGCACCGCCGTCCCCGTGAGCAGGTTCACCAGCCCCAGCCCCACGGTGAGCGCCGCGAGCCCCATCGCGAGCCCACGCACCCGCGCGTAGTGCCGCTCGCGCCACAGCCCCAGCAACCGCTCCACCTCGGCGTCGACGTCCTGCGCCTCGATGGCCGCGTCGAGGGCCTCTTCGTCCACGCCCAATTGCCCCAGGGCCTCGACCAGCTCCGCGCGGGAGAGCCCCTCGCCCTGCTCGTGCCGCGCGATGGCCCTCCGCAGGATCGCGTCGACCTCCGCCTCGCTGAAGCGCCTCGCCTCGTCTGCCATCGCCGGGCGCCTACGATGCCACACGCCTCAATCCCACCGCGGCCTTCTGGTACCGTCGCGCCCGCCGCATGAGCACCGACGACACCGCCGCCGCCGCGACCACCACCTTCGAGCGCCGCGTGGGGCACCCGCCCGGGCTCTTCGTCCTCTTCTTCGCCGAGATGTGGGAGCGCTTCTCCTACTACGGCATGCGCGCCCTGCTGGTCTTCTACATGACCAAGGGCTTCCTCCGGTACGCCGACAACCAGGCCTACGCCGTCTACGGCGCCTACACCGCCCTGGTCTACGCCACCCCCTTCATCGGGGGAATGCTCGCCGACCGCCTCCTCGGCGCGCGCCGCGCGGTGATCCTCGGCGGCTCGCTCATGGCCATGGGCCACCTCGTGATGACCGTGCAGACCGCGCCGGCGTTCTTCACCGCCCTCGCGCTGCTCATCGTCGGCAACGGCTTCTTCAAGCCCAACATCGGCACCATCGTCGGCTCGCTCTACGCGCCCGACAGCCCCAAGCGCGACGGCGGCTTCACCCTCTTCTACATGGGCGTCAACCTGGGCGCCGCGCTCTCGCCGCTCCTGTGCGGCTACATCGGCGAGACCTACGGCTGGCACTACGGCTTCGGCCTCGCCACCGTCGGCATGCTCATCGGCCTCTCGATCTTCGTCGCCCCCACCTCGGTCACCCGCGCGATGATTGTTACCGGCGCCGTCGCCGCCGCGGGGCTGATGTTCTACGGCGTGCGCAACGACGCCGTGATGCTCGCGGTGAACACCCCCGTGGCCCTGGCGCTCCTCGTCGCCGCGGGCATCGCCGCGTGGGCCACCCTCTCCGGCGGAGTGCCCGAGACCGCAGGGTCGACGCCCTTCCGCACCCCCGCGAAGGTGGTCGAGACCGAGGCCCCCGCGCCGAAGACCTCGAACCGAACTGGGGTGCTCGCGGTGCTCGGCGGCGTGGCCGTGGCGGTGCCGCTCATCGCGCTCCTGGTGCAGCGGTCGACCCTCGCGGGCTACATGCTCTCGATCTTCGGCGGCCTCGCGCTCCTGTCAGTGGTCTACGAGGCCGTGCGCTCGGAGAAGGTCGAGCGGCAGCGCCTGATGGTGGTGCTGATCTCGATGTTCTTCTCGATGCTGTTCTGGGCCTTCTTCGAGCAGGCCGGCAGCTCCATCAACAACTTCACCGACCGCAACGTCGACCGCGTGCGGCAGGAGCGGGTCATCGACGCCTCGGAGGTCGGCCGCACCATCCCCCTGCGCCTCACGCAGGAGCAGGTGGGGCACCGGCTCTCCGACGGCACCCTGCTCACCCTCGACGCGCTCGAGCGCCGCCGAGGGACCACACCCCCCACCGACACCGTGCAATGGACCGTGCGCCAGGAGGACGTCGGCATGGGCGTCGGCGGCGCCGAGGTGAAGGCCTCGGTCTTCCAGGCCACCAACCCGATCTTCATCCTGCTCTTCGGCCTCGCGTTCACGGCCCTCTGGGGCGCCCTCGCCAAGCGCGGGAGGGAGCCCTCGACCCCGGTGAAGTTCGGCATGGGGCTGATGCAGCTGGGCCTGGGCTTCGGCGTGCTCTGGTACGGCACCACCACCGCCGACGCGCGCGGGATGGTCTGGGTGGGATGGCTCCTCCTGGGCTACCTCCTGCACACCACGGGTGAGCTCTGCCTCTCGCCCGTGGGGCTCTCGATGGTGACCAAGCTCTCCCCCCGGAGGATGGTGAGCACCCTCCTCGGGGCCTGGTACCTCGCGACGGCTTTTTCGAACTTCCTCGCGGGGCTCATCGCGACCCTCACCGGCGTGACCCACGGCGGCGGAGAGACGGGAGGCGTGCCCCCGCCCTCGGAGACCGTGCACGTCTACGGCGAGGTCTTCGGAAAGATCGGCGTCGCGGCCTGCGTCTCGGCCCTGGTGATGTGGGCGCTCTCGCCGCTCCTCACGAAGTGGATGCACATGGAGTCGCTCCACGGCCCCCCCGACGCGGCGAAGCACTGACCGGGAGATGCCCGCGGCGTCGATCCCGCCCTGGGGCCTCGGGCAGCGCGTGGCCGGCCGCTACGAGGTCACGCGGCGCATCGACGCGGGCGCGATGGGCGAGGTGTGGGCCGCCCACGACACCCTGCGCGACCGACCCGTCGCCCTGAAGCGCTTGACGGGCGTCGACCCGCGAAGCCCCGACCACGCCGAGGCCGTGGAGCGACTGCGACGCGAGGCGGTGTTCACCTCGCAGCTCCGACACCCGGGCATCGTCGAGGTCTACGACCTGGCCGTCGAGGGCGCCGAGCCCGTGCTGGTGATGGAACTCCTCTCGGGCGTCACGCTGGAGGAGCACCTGCGCGTCGCGCACCACCTCGCCGAAGACATCGCCGTCGAGTGGATGTCTCAGGTGCTCGACGCCCTCGCCGCCGCCCACGCCGCGGGGGTGCTGCACCGAGACCTCAAGCCCGCCAACGTGTTCCTCGCGGCGGACCCTGGGGCGCGCTTCGGGGCGAGGGTGAAGCTCTTCGACTTCGGGCTCTCGAAGGCCCTGCCCCGCGGCGACGACAGCGACCGCACCGAGCTCACGCTGCACAACGTCTTCCTGGGGTCTCTGCGCTACGCGAGCCCCGAGCAGCTCGACGGCAACCGTCCCCTCGACCCGCGCAGCGACCTCTACGCCGTGGGGGTGATGCTCTTCGGCGCCCTCACCGGGTCGCACCCCGCGGGGAGCGACAAGCCCAACGACATCGTGCTCCGCTCGCTCTCGGGCAACGTCGAGCGCAGCCCGAGGGCGCTGCGACCCGCGGTGTCGCCCTCGCTCGACGCTGTGACGCAGCGGGCCCTCGCGCACGCGCCCGAGGGCCGCTACGGCTCCGCGGCGGAGATGGCCGCGGCGCTCCGCGGGGCGGGTGAACAGACGACGTCGACGTCGGGTGTCAAGACGAAGACCGCGGGGGCGCCGTGGTGGTTGTTGGTGCTGGTGGCGCTGGCGGGGGGGGCGGGCTGGGCGATGTGGGCGCTGCGCTGAGGCGCCAGAGGGTCAGAGGCCGAAGTCGCTGCACTCGCTCGCGCAGTCCGAGCCGCAGGTGGTGCACGCGCACGACGCCAGGTTGATGAAGGCCGGGTTGCTGCCGCACGCGGGGTTGTTGTAGTTCGTGAGGCACGCGGCGCAGGTGGAGTCGCCCGCGCAGGCGCTCACCGCCGCGCCGCAGGAGCCGCCGATGACGCAGCCCTGGCACTGCGGCCCGATGGCCCCGCCGCGGGTCCCCGCGTCGGTGGGGGCGCTCATGCCCTGGCAGGCCGGCATCGCGAAGCACTGCCCGCAGGCCATCCCGCAGGTCGTGCACGCGCTCTGGACGCACGAGTGACACGCCGCCGGGACCGCCGCCGCCTGGCACTCCGACACGCACTCGCCCATCGAGCCCACGGTCGACCCGAGGCAGGGCACCAGCAGCGCGCAGCTCGCCGAGCACTGGTTCGACCCCGAGCCCGTGTCGCCCTGGTTCATCGAGAAGCCCGCGTCGCTGCCGAGGCCGCCTCCCCCGCCGGGCGCGCTCGCGCCGCAGGCCAGGGCGCCGACCACCACCGTCGTCAGGGCCCATCGTTCGATCGTCATGGTGTCGTCTCCCAGTGAGTGTCGGAGCTTTGACGCCCGCTACGGGGCGGGGGTGGCGTTCACGTCGAGCACGTAGTCGCCCACCGCGGCGCGGCCCGACTGCGGGTTGCGCACGCAGACGGCGTAGCGACCCGCGGGCAGGTCCCGCGCCCAGGTGAAGATCGGCGGGGTGCGGGCGTCGGGCCCGTCGATCATCGGGCAGCCGAAGGGGCCGCTCGCGGTGTTGCTCCCGAGGAGCCTCCCGCTCGGGTCGTAGAGGTCGAGCGCCAGCACCGTGCCCGCGTAGCAGAGCCCGCTCGGCGCCGCGACGCGCGCGAAGAGCCTCCCCGCCGAGGGGACCTCCACCGTGTAGCAGTCGGTGTCGTAGGCCGAGAGCGCGCCCCGCGCCGAGCCCGCGCCGCCCGAGATCGCCGTCGCCATCGCGATCAGGTCGTTGGGCTCCGTCTCCATCGCCGGCGCCGCGCAGGCGCCCGTCTCCGGCGTCGCCGCTCGGCAGCTCTGCCCGTCGGGGCAGCGCGCGCGGATCGTCCGCGGGTCGCAGGCCCCCATCACGGCCTCGGCCTGGCAGACCCCCGCGGCGGTCATGCTGGTGCAGGTGAGGCC
>JAEYZO010000665.1 GCA_023428035.1 Pseudomonadota bacterium
CCCCCCCCCCGGGGTGCGGCGCCAGACCCCCCCCCCGAGGGCGTCGGCGCCGTAGGGCTGCACCGCGGGCAACACCACCTGCGCGAGCGCGTCGATGCGCGGGCCGAGGCGCACCCCCGCGAGCAGGCCCAGCGACACCCGGGGCGAGGTCGCGTCGACCTCGCCGGGGTTGCCCGTGGCGAAGCCCGAGGTGAGGCCGAAGAAGATCCGGTCCTCGGGGTGCACGATCACCCGCAGGGGAACGTAGAAGACGCCCCGCACCCTCGCCTCGGCCGAGAGGACGCGCTGGTAGAAGGCCCCCGTCTCGATCCGCAGCCGCGCTGACGCGAAGACGAAATGCACGGGGAGCCCCGCGCCGAAGCTCCACGCGCTGTCTTCGCCGAGGGGGGCCACGCCCATGAGCTCGACGCCCGCGCGCACGATCCGCGAGGGGTCGTCGGCGAAGGCCCAGCGCAGCCGCAGGTAGGGGTTCGCGAAGAAGCCGTTGCCGGTCTGAAAGACCTCGTCGCGGCCGATGCGCGCGTGGCGGTCGGGGGAGACCGGGTCCCCGAGGCGCACCCCCACGCCGCCGTCGAGCTCGAAGCCGCGGCCGAGGCCGGCGATCACCGCGAAGTGAAAGCCCAGCGCCCCCGCGTCGCCGCCGCGGGCGTTGGGCAGGTCGGTGCTCGAGAAGCCGAGGCCGAAGAGCAGCCCCACGCGGCCTCCCTGGAGGACCAGCGGGCGCGTCGCGTAGCGGGGCCAGCCCGCGGGGTGGTCGACGGCGGGGGAGCGCTGCGCCTCGGGGGGCACGTTCGGCGAGGCCGCGTCGGCGCGGGACCACTGCGCGCCCTGCGCGCGCGCCGCGAGGGGCGAGAGCGTGAGGGCGAGGGCGAGGCTGAGCGTGGAGGGGGAGGAGCGCATGGCGGAGGGGGCGTGAGCGCCCCCGTCACACGGTCATGATGTCCTTCTCTTTGGCCGCGACGATCTCGTCGGTGGTCTTCACCGCGGCGGCGACGATCTCCTCGGCCTTCTTCCAGGCGGCGTCGCCCTCGTCTTCACCCACGTCGCCGTCCTTCACCATCGCGTCGATCATGTCCTTGGCGTCCTTGCGGTGCTTTCGGATCGCGATCTTGCACTCCTCGCCGTGCTTCCTCGCGCTCTTGGCGATCTCCCTCCGGCGCTCCTCGGTGAGCGAGGGGAGCGGGATGCGCAGCACCTCGCCGTCGATCATCGGGTTGAGCCCGAGGTCGGTCTCGCGGATCGCCTTGTCGACGGCCTTCGCCTGCCCGCGCTCCCACACCTTGATCTGGATGAGCCTGGGCTCGGGCACGCTGATCGTCGCCATGTTCGCGATGGGCGTCGGGGTGCCGTAGTAGTCCACCCGCACGCCGTCGAGCATCGAGGGGTTCGCCCGGCCCGTGCGCAGCCGCGACAGCTCGCGCTTGAGCGCGTCGTGGGCCTTGGTGTTCGAGGCCTTCAGGTCCTCGAGGATCTCGTCGAGCATCGCGTCTTCGCTCCTGGTCTGGGGCCCCGACAGGGCGCCGATGCTTTAGCCCTTTTCCCCACGGAAGTGAACCGTCGACCCGTTCCTCTCGCGCCTCGCTCGGGGGTACCGTCGCCCCCGCGAAGGAGCCCTCGCGCGACGCCGCCGCCCTCCACGCCGAGCTCTCCACGGTGGAGCGCGAGCTCGCCTACGCCCGCGCCGGCTCGCGCCGCCCTCGACGCCGTAGCGCCGGCCGCGTCGTCATCGATCAGTGAAAGTCACGGCTCGCCGCCGTCGCGAGACGCTCCCCCAGCGAGGGCGCCCAGGCCCGGTCGACGATGAGGTGCGTGACCCCGTCGCGCGACTCGAGCCGCCCCTCCACCGCGAGCACGGGTGAGGTGCGCATCACCAGCGCGTGGCGGGCGAAGACGTCCCTCCACACGACGAGGTTCACGAAGCCCGTCTCGTCTTCGAGGGTGAAGAAGGTCACCCCCTGCGCGGTGCCGGGCCGCTGCCGGCAGATCACCGCGCCCGCGTACCTCACCCGGCTCCCGTGCGGCCTCGCCGTGAGCGACCTCGCGTCGGGGAAGCCCTGCTCCGTGAGCGCCTCTCGCACCGCCTCCAGCGGGTGCCCCCGCGTCGAGAGCCGCTGCGAGAGGTAGTCCCACCCGATGAGCTCGTGCGGGGTGAGCGCCTCGAAGGCCACGGGTACATCCCCACCGTCGACGGCGATCTCGACCTCGGCCTCGGCCGCGAGACGTCGCACCTGCCACAGGGCCTGCCGCCGGTCGGGCTCGACGCCCTCCAGCGCGCCCGCCTCGGCCAGGAGCAATAGACCAGGCAGCCCCACCTTCGCCCTGCGCACGAGGTCCGCGAGGTCGGTGAAGGGCCGCTGCGCGCGCGCCGCCGCGAGGGAGAGGTACTCCGCCTCTCGAAGTCCCTTCACGAAGCGGAAGCCCACCCGCAGCGCGAGGCCCTCGACCGCGTCGGGCTCGGGCTCCAGGGTGCACTGCCAGGCGCTGCGCCTCGCGTCGAGGGGGCGCACCGCGACGCCGTGGCGCTTCGCGTCGTCGAGGATGGTCGAGGTCGCGTAGAAGCCCATGGGCTGCGCGTTGAGGAGCGCCGCGGTGAACACCGCGGGGTGGTGACGCTTCAGGTACGCCGTCGCGTAGGAGATGTGCGCGAAGCTCGCCGCGTGGCTCTCGGGGAAGCCGTACTCGCCGAAGCCCTTGATCTGCTCGAAGACCCGCTCGGCGAACTCCGGCGCGATGCCCTTGGCGCCCATGCGCTCGACCAGCCGTCGGTGGTGCTTCTCCATCCGCCCGGTGCGGCGCCACGCGGCCATGTCTCGCCGGAGCTGGTCGGCCTCGCCGGGGGTGTAGTCCGCGGCGACCACCGCGAGGCGCATCACCTGCTCTTGAAAGAGCGGCACGCCGAGGGTCTTCTTCAGCACCGCCTCGAGCGAGGGGTGGGGGTAGGTCACGGGCTCCTCCCCGCGGCGACGGCGGAGGTAGGGGTGCACCATGCCGCCGGAGATGGGCCCCGGGCGCACGATGCTGATCTCGACCACGAGGTCGTAGAAGTTCATCGGGCGCAGGCGAGGGAGCATCGCCATCTGCGCGCGGCTCTCGACCTGGAAGACCCCCACGGTGTCGCCGCGGCTGAGGGCCTCGTAGGTGGCGATGTCCTCCTTGGGGAGCGTCGCCATCGAGTAGTCGATGGCGCGGTGCTCGCGCAGGAGCTTGAAGGCGATGTCGAGGAGCGTGAGCGCGCCGAGGCCGAGGAGGTCGACCTTGAAGAGGCCCATGTCCTCGATGTCTTCCTTGTCCCACTGGACGACGGTGCGGCCCTCCATCGCGGCGTTCTCGATGGGCACGAGCTCGCACACCGGGTCGTGCCCGAGGAGAAAACCCCCGGGGTGGATCGAGAGGTGCCGCGGGAAGTCGAAGACCTCGTTGGCGACCTCGACCAGGTGCCGCGACGCGGGGTGCTCGGGGTCGAGGCCCGCCATCGCGAGGGAGGCGGGCTCCACCGCGCCGTGGTGGGGTAAGAGCTTCGCGAGGCGGTCGAGGGTCGTCTCGGGGAAGCCCAGGGCCTTGCCGACGTCCCGCACCGCGGAGCGCGGGCGGTAGCGGATCACGTTGGCCACCATCGCGGCCCTGTCCCTGCCGTAGCGGGCGTAGACGAACTGGATCACCTCCTCGCGGCGGCCGTGCTGGATGTCGAGGTCGACGTCCGGCGGCTCGGCGCGCTCCATCGAGAGGAACCTCTCGAACAAGAGCTCCATCTCCACCGGGTCGACCGCGGTGATCCCGAGGCAGAAGCACACCGCGGAGTTCGCCGCCGACCCGCGGCCCTGACACAGGATCCCGCTCCTCCGGCAGAAGCCCACCACCTCGGCCATCGTCAGGAAGTACCCCCCGTAGTCGAGGGCCTCGATCACCGCGAGCTCCCGCTCGAGCTGCGCGCTCACCGCCTCGGGCACGCCCCTCGGGTAGCGCCACGCCGCGCCGTCCATGGTGAGCCGCCGCAGCCTCGCGCTCGCGCCCTCGCCGTCGCCCTCGGTCTCCGCGGGGTAGCGGTAGCGGATGTGGTCGAGCCGGAACGCGCAGCGCGCGGCCACCTCCTCGCCGCGCTCCACCGCCGCGGGCAGGTCGGCGAAGCGCGCCTCGAACTGCGCCGGCGACACGAGGGCGTGCTCGGCGTTGGGCCGCAGCAGCGTGCGCGCCTCGGTGAGCCTCACCCCGTGCCGCACGCAGGTGAGCACGTCCTGCGCGCGGCGCCGGTGCGCGCGGTGGTAGAGCACCTCCACCGCGGCCACGGGGGCGAGCCCGTAGCGCCTCGCGCGGGCGAGGAGCCGCCGCTCGGCCTCGGGCTCGTCGGCCCGACGGTGCCGCGTGACCAGGGCGTAGAGCCGGTCGCCGAAGGCGTCGCGGAGGTCGCCCGCCACGACGTCGACCTCGCCCTTCCACGAGAGCCTCCCGCGGGCGCCGCCCCAGAGCGCGACCAGGCCCCCGGCGTGGGCGCAGACCTCCCCCCACTCGACCACGCTCTGCCCCTTGGGCGATCGCAGACGCCCCGTCGAGAGCAGCCTGCAGAGGTTGCCCCAGCCCGCGCGGTCCATGGCGAGGAGCACCACGCAGGAGCCGTCGTCGACGCTCACCTCGGCGCCCACCACCAGCGGCACGCCGAGCTCCTTGGCCTTCACGTGCGCGCGCACCACGCCGTAGACCCCGTCGCGGTCGGTCACCGCCAGGGCGCGCAGGCCGAGCTCCCGCGCGACCTCGACCAGCTCCTCGGGGTGCGACGCGCCCTCGTGGAAGGAGTAGTTGCTCTTGCAGTAGAGCGCCGCGTAGCTCACTCCACCGCCCCCTGGAGCACCCAGCGACGTCGCTCCCGGTCTTCGTAGACCCACAGGAGGTCTCCGCGCCGCGTCTCGGCGAAGTGGTAGTGGCGCCGCAGGTCCTTCGCCCACCAGCGGCCCTCGATCACGTAGGGGCCGCGCAGGTCGGTCACCGCGCCGTGCGCGAAGCTCCCGAGGATCCATCCGTCGTCGTGGGTGTGACGGCTGCGCGCGGGCTGCGGCAGCGCGGGCGTGAACACCCGACGCACCAGGGGAGGGTCCTCCACCGCGACGGCCTCGGGGGCGCGCAGGTCCACCGTGGGCTCCCAGCGAAAGCGCGCCTCGGGCAGGTGCGCGTCGGTCACCACGGCGCGCACCACCGACGTCTCCCCGTACTCCGCGCGCAACCTCGCGAGGGCCCTGCGCGCCGCGGCGAGGTCCCGCGGGGCCTTCGCGTCGGTGAGCGACGTCTGCGCCCGCGCGAAGGGCGCGCCCTCGACGGTGACCTCGACCGAGACGGCGCCCGAGTCGAGGCGCAGGTGATCGAGACGTCTCCGCACGAGGTCGATGACCTGGGGCTCCGAGAGCGTGGGCTCGGCGGGCTCCACCGCGCTCTCGACGCGGCCGCCGAGGTCTAGGGTGAGCGCGAGGCTGAGACGTCGCAGGGCCTCTCCGCGCGACGAGAGCGTCGACCACCACGGCGCGAGGAGACGTCTCACCGCCTCGGCGAGGCTCGCCACGTCTCCCACGGGGAAATCCAGGTCGAGCCGCGCGGTCATGGGCGGAGTGTCGGGGGCGGGCTCCAGCGGCGCCCAGCGCGCGCCCGACGCGAGCGCGTGGAGGGCGTGGGCCTCGTCGCCGAAGCGCGCCCGCACCCCATCGGGGGGCAGCGCGACGAAGGCCCCCACGGTGGTGACCCCGAGCTGACGCAGGCCCTCGCGCAGCGCGTGAGGAAAGCCCACGCGGTCGAGCGGCACCCTGCGCGCGGCGGCGGCCTCGTCGGCGAGGTCGCGGTACGCCACCACCCGCGCGCCCGAGCCGCCGATGACGTGCGCGCGAGCGAGGGCCGCGGTGTTGAAGCGCTGG
>JAEYZO010000856.1 GCA_023428035.1 Pseudomonadota bacterium
CGTGTGGGTGTTGATGGGGCAAGGGCGGGCGGGCGGGGCGGGCGCGCCGCGCTGACGCCAGCCCCCTCGCCCTCGCGCCGCTCGTTCGGATAGCATCCCGCCCGCTCACGGGGGCTCCGCGAGCCCCACCGCTTCAACACCGAGCGAAACCGCACGATGACCGAGACCCTCCGCGACCTCCTCGACATCCCCCCGCGCGCGTCGAAGACCGCCTTCGTCGTCAAGCTCACCGACGCCGTCGAGCGGCCCGCGGCCCTCATGGCTGACTACGCCGTCACCCCGGGGATCGTCCACGCCCTCGACCACGCCCTCGACCTCGTGCGCGTCGCCGTGCGCGACCGCACCAGCGCCGCCACCTACGTCCACGGCTCCTTCGGCTCGGGCAAGAGCCACTTCATGGCCGCCGTCTCGCTCCTCCTCGGAGACGCCCCCGAGGCGTGGTCCGTGGCCGAGATCCACCCCCTGCGCCCCAAGCACGCCTGGGTCGCCGAGACGCCCCTCCTGCGCCTGCACCTCCACATGACCGGCGCCGACGTGCTCGAGGCCAAGCTCTTCCGCGCCTACCTCGACGCGACCCGCGAGAGCCACCCCAAGGCCCCCCTCGCGCCCCTCTTCGCCGACCAGGAACTCTTCGACAACGCCGAGTCGCTCCGCGCCGACGTGGGCGACGAGACCTTCTTCGCCCGCCTCGCGACCGACGACACCACCGACAAGGACTGGGGCGAGGTCGACCGCTGGGACCGCGCACGCTTCGACCGCGCCCGCGCGGGCGACGACGAAGACGAGCGCGCTTCGCTCTTCAGCGCGCTGGTGAAGAGCTGGTTCCCGGCCTTCACGTCGCAGTCGGGGCGCTGGGTCGAGGCCGACCGCGGCTTCGGCGTGATGAGCCGCCACGCCGCTTCGCTCGGCTACAAGGGCGTCGTCGTCTTCTTCGACGAGCTCATCCTCTGGCTCACCAGCCTCGCGGCCGACCGCAACCGGCTCAACGCCGAGGTGCAGAAGCTCGCCAAGCTCGTCGAGGCGCAAGACCTCCGCAGGCCCGTTCCCCTCATCGGCTTCGCCGCGCGGCAGCGAGACATCGCCGAGCTCGTAGGGCACCAGTTCGTCGGCGGCGACGCGCAGCTCCTCACCGACACCCTCAAGTTCTGGGAGGGCCGCTTCGAGACCATCAAGCTCGAAGACCGCAACCTCCCCGCCATCGTGCAGAAGCGCGTGGTGCGCCCCCGAGACGAAGCCGCGCGCAAGACCTTGGAGCAGGGCTTCCACGATGCCCTCCGCCGGCTCACGGCCACGGACAAGGCCACGCTCCTCGGAGACCTCGGCGACGAGCGCGCCCTGCGCGAGCTGCACCCCTTCTCGCCCGCCCTCGTCGAGGCCCTCGTCGCGATGAGCGCCTTCCTCCAGCGCGACCGCACGGCGCTGAAGATCCTGCACGAGCTCCTCCTCGACCACCTCGACGACTACCAGTTCGGAAAGATCGTCCCCGTGGGAGACCTCTTCGACGTCCTCTCGGGCGGCGAGGAGCCCATGGACGGCGCGATGCGCGCCCGCTGGCAGCACGCGCGGCGGCTGTACCAGTCCGAGCTCCTCCCAGTGATTCAGGAGAAGCACGAGACCGCGCACCCCGACCGCTGCCAGCGCCTGCGCGACGATCACCGCCCCGAGATCGGCTGCTCCAACTGCACCCAGGTCTCGTGCCGCGGAGACAACCGCCTCGTGAAGACCCTCCTCCTCGCGGCGCTCGTGCCCGAGGTGCCCGTGCTCCGCAACCTCACGGTCTCTCGCGTCTCGCAGCTCAACCACGGCTCCATCCGTGAGGTGATCCCGGGCACGTCGGCGCAGCAGGCCACCGCGCGGCTGCGCCACTACGCCGGCCAGGTGGGAAAGCTCCGCGTCGGCCAGGAGGGCGACCCCCGCGTCTCGCTGGTGATCGACACCGTCGACATCCGCCCTGTCCTCGACGCCGCGCGCAGCTACGACACCCAGGGCGCGCGCAAGGCCGCCCTGCGCGAGATGCTCTTCCGCGCGCTGGGCTTCGAGCGCGTCGAGGCCTCCTCCATCGAGTACGAGGCCCTCTGGCGGGGCTTCTCGCGCAAGGGCCTGGTGCACTACGGCAACGTGAGGGAGATGGACCGCGCGCAGTTCGCGGTGCCCCACGGGTACGACTTCAAGGTCGTGGTGGACTTTCCCTTCGACGAGCCCTCGCGCACGCCGCAGGAGGACGAGCGCCGAGTGATGGACCTCCGCGAGGAGGGCCTCGTCGCGGCCACCGCCGTGTGGCTCCCGAGCTTCTTCTCCGACAAGCTCCAGAAGGAGCTCGGCGAGATGGTGGTGCTCGAGCGCGTGCTCGCGCCGGAGAACCTCCCCCGCCACATCCAGCACCTGCGCGAGGACGACCGCCGCGCCGCCCAGGCCGAGATGGAGGCGCTCCTCAACCAGAAGCGCAACCGCATCCTGAGCGCGCTCGACATGGCCTACGGGGTGCGAACCCCCGACCTCGACAGCCTCGACAAGGACCGCAGGGTCGAGAAGCACTTTCACACCTTCGTGCCCGAGACCCACCTCACGCTCCCCACCGAGACGCAGCTCGCCGGGGCCCTCACCCGCGTGGTGAAGAACCTGTTGGAGAGCCGCTACCCCCGGCACCCGCACTTCGACGACGAGGTCTCGATCTCGAAGCGCCGCCTCGAAGACTCCCTCCAGCGCGTGCAGCAGCTCTCCCTCGCCGACAACCAGCGCGCGATCTACGACAAGTCCGAGGCGAAGCTCTATGAGATCCCCGCGCGGCTGGGCTTCCTCCACATGAGCGACGGCGCCGCCACCGCGCGCTTCGAGCGCGCCCAGGAGGTCGAGAACCGCCTGCGCGAGAAGGGCCGCGAGCCGCCGACGGTCAGCCACGTGAGCGCCGCGCTCGACCCCGACGACCTCGCCGGGATGACCCCCGAGCTCAAGGACTACTGCGTGCTCGCGTGGGCCGCGCTCCAGGGCCGCGAGCTCTTCCGCGACGACCGCGCCGTCGCCGAGACACCCGCGCTCGGAAAGCTCCCCGACGAGCTCACGCTGGTGCGCCCCACGCTCCCGCCGCCCTCCGACTGGAACCGCGCCCTCGCGCTCCTGGGCGCGGTCTTCGGGATGCCCTCCGAGGGCCTGCGGGTGCTCTCGGGCCGCGCCCTGCGCAAGCTCGCCGACGCGTGCAAGCAGCGCCGTGACGTCGCGGTGAGAGACGGCGCCGACCGCGTGGCCGCCGCCCTCGCCCGCTGGGAGCCCCTCGGCGCGACGCCCGACTCCGACC
>JAEYZO010000690.1 GCA_023428035.1 Pseudomonadota bacterium
GCTCGGTGCCGGTTCGAGCACCCGCGCCCGTACAAGCGCCCGCGGTGAAGCCGCGACGCTCTGCGGCGCACGACGCGCCGCGTCCGGGAGCAAATCACCCCAACACCCGAAGTTCGCAGATTTCTCCCCGCGGCGCGCAACCGTGACAGGATCGCCCGCATGACCGAACCCACGCTCCACGAGGGCGGCTGCCACTGCCGCAAGGTCCGCTACGAGGTGATGATCGCGGCCGACACCGCGATGGGCTGCAACTGCTCGATGTGCTCGAAGAAGGGCACGCTGCTCTCCTTCGTCGGCGCCGACGCCTTCACCCTGAAGTCCGGCGAGGACGAGCTCACGGACTACCAGTTCAACAAGCACACCATCCACCACCTGTTCTGCAAGACCTGCGGGGTGACCTCCTTCGCCCGCGGCACTGGGCGCGACGGGAGCCCGATGGTCGCGATCAACGTGCGCTGCCTCGACGGCTTCGACCTCGACGCCGTCACCGTACAGATGGTCGACGGCAAGAGCTTCTGAGCGCCAGGGCCTGGCCGCAGGCTCAAACGTTGGTGGGGAGAACGGTGACGGCTCGTCGCCCCTCCGCGCGTCGTACACGCGGAGAGGCGGCGGTGGGGCGGTCAGCCCTTGGTGGTGTCGGCGGGCTTGTCGGAGCTCGCGGCCTTCACAGCCTCGGCCTTGGCCTTGGCCTTGGCGACGAGCTCTCGCTCCCGGCGGGCGCGGTCCATCCCCTCGGCGATGTCGGAGCCGCGGAGCGCGACGTAGGCCACGGAGCGGCGGTAGCGCTCGGAAAGGGAGGGGTCGTCGTCCTGCTCGAAGGCGACCTGCGCGGCGACGCGGCGGACGATGCGGCTCAGGTCCGAGACCGCGACGTCGTGCTGCTGGCGGGTGACGGCGGTGAGCCCCTCGAGGCGGTGGAGCGAGTCCGACGTCTCGGTGACGCGCTGCTGCAGCCGAGCGACCTCGGCGACGTTCGGCGCACGGCGGCCCAGGTCCTCGCGGACGGTGGGCTCGTTCGCGCGGATCTCCGTCGCAGCCTCGAGCAACTCCGAGCGGTGCCCGGTGGACACCCGCTCGATGCTGCGCGCGGCGACCTCGCCGGAGACGCAGACCACCCCCGAGGGCCGCTCGGGGAGCTGGTCGACGGTGAGGTGCGGCGCGGCGCGGGTGCCGTCGTCCCAGTGGTCGGACCGCGGAGACGCCTCGTCGGCGCAGGCCGCGGGGGCCGTCACCTCCTTCTCGGGGGTGGTGACGGCGGGCCTGAGTGCGGCGGGCTTCATGATCGCTCTGCCTTTCTGAAGCGCCGTCTTCGCGCTTCGTAGGGACTGACCCCGCACCCGCCGTTCTCCGAAAGGGAATCGACGTCGCCCTTCACTTTCCTCCCCTCGCCCGACGAACGCGGCGACGCGACGCGCCGGGTAGCTCGCCTCGACTCGACCGGGGCCGAGGTCCCCCGAGAGGCATGTGAAGATACCCAGCGGGTAACCTGAGATACCCGGCGGGCAACCTGAGATACCCGGCGGGTATGTTGAGGGAGGCAGGTCACCCGGTCGGCGCGTCGTCCGGCGGCGCTGGCGGATACAGCCGGACCGAGCGCACCCGACGCGTCGACGCGTCGAGCACCTCGAGGGTGTGACCGTCCTCCAGCTCGAAGCGCTCCCCGGTCCGAGGGAGGCGCTTGGCGGCCATGATGCAGAGCCCCGCGACGGTGCTCACCTGCGGGGGCTCGGGCAGGCCGATGTCCAGCGCGCGGTTGAGCTCGCGGATCGGCGTCGACCCCGGCAGCGCCACGCTCCCGTCGGGGTCGCGCACGAAGCGCGGAGGCTCGACGTCGCCCTCGCTGAGGATCTCCCCGACGAGCTCCTCGAGCAGGTCTTCGACGGTGACGAGCCCGAGCAGGCCGCCGCGCTCGTCGATCACGATGACCAGGGGCAGCCGCTCGTTCTGCATCTCGCGCAGGAGCTGCGTGGCGGGCTCGCTCGCGGGGACGAAGCGCACCGGGCGGGCCCTGGCGTCGAGGGAGACCTCGCCGTCGAGGGCGGGCAGCAGCAGGTCCTTCAGGGCGACGTAGCCCGTGATGTTCTCCGGCGTGCCCTCGTACACCGGCAGGCGCGCGAAGAGCGACCCGCGGAGCGCCGCGCGGACGGCCTCGGCCCCCCCGGCGCGGTCGATCGAGACGATCCCCTCTCGGGGGACCATCACGTCGCTCGCGGTGAGGGTGCGGAAGTCGATCGCGCGCGAGGCGATCTCGCCCGTGTTGCGGTCGATGGAGCCCACCCGCGCGGCCTCCTCGACGAGCTCCTGGAGCTCCTCGGGCGAGAGCCTCACCTCGGCGAAGCTCGTGTGGTCGCCGAAGAGGCGCAGGATGAGGTTCGAGGTCGAGGTGAGCGCCCACACCATCGGCCGGACGATGGTGGCCATCGCGCGCAGCATCGGGCCCAGCGTGGTGGAGAGCCGCTCGGCGTTCCGGAGCGCGAGGGACTTGGGCACCAGCTCGCCGACCACGATCCCCAGGAAGGAGATGAGCGCGATCACCAGGGCGAGGGCGAGGTGGTGACCGCTGACGCCGAGCCAGGGGGCGTGGCCGCGCATCCACTCGGCGATGCGCTCCGCGAGCAGGTCTCCGCCGAAGGCCGCGGCGGTGGTCCCGATGACCGTGATGCCGATCTGCACCGTCGCGAGGAAGCGCTCGGGCTGGCCCCGCAGCCACTGCACCGCCCTCGCGCCGCTCGAGCCCGACTCGGCCAGCTCCGCGAGGCGCGTCTTGCGCACCGACAGCACAGAGATCTCCGCCGCGGCGAAGACGCCGTTGAAGACCATGAGCAGCAGCACGACCAACGCCGCGGTCACGACCTCGCTCATCGCTCGGATGCGAGCCCGTGGGAAGACGGTCGCGCGCCCTCACCCTCACCCTCACCCTGGCGCACCGCGAATCCGGTTCGCGCACGCCCTGCGCCGGCCCGAGGCTACGCGGGCCTTCGCCGTGCCCCATCCTGTGGCGTGCGCCGTGCTCAGGGCGCACCGCGAGGAGGAGTCACATGTCACAACGCTTCACGGACAAGGTCGCGCTCGTCACGGGCGCGGGCTCGGGCATCGGGCAGGCGACGGCGGTCGCCTTCGCGCGCGAGGGCGCGAGGGTGGTCGTCTCCGACGTCGCGGGGTCCGGCGAGGAGACCGTAGCGATCATCCGTCGCGCGGGCGGCGAGGCGGAGCTCATCGCCTGCGACGTCTCCGACCCGTCGCAGGTCGAGGCCCTCGTCGCGAGGACGGTGTCGAACTTCGGCCGCCTCGACTGCGCGTTCAACAACGCGGGCGTCGGCGGCGCGCAGGCGCCCGTCGCCGACTACCCCCTCGACGCGTGGCAGCGCGTGATCGCGGTGAACCTCACGGGGGTCTTCCTCTGCATGAAGCACCAGCTCGCGCAGATGTTGAAGCAGGGCCGCGGCGCGATCGTGAACAACGCGTCGATCCTGGGCACGGTGGGCTTCGCCAACGCGCCCGCCTACGTCGCGTCCAAGCACGGCGTGATCGGGCTTACGCGCGCCGCCGCGGTCGAGGTCGCCCCCTCGGGGGTGCGCGTCAACGTCGTGTGCCCGGCCTTCATCGAGACGCCGATGCTCGCCCAGGCGGGGCTCACCACCGACCCGCAGGCGCGCGCCATGCTCGAGGGGCTGCACCCCGTGAAGCGCCTCGGCCGCTCCGAGGAGGTCGCCGCCGCCGCGCTCTTCCTGTGCTCCGACGAGGCCTCGTTCGTCACCGGCCACCCGATGCTGGTCGACGGCGGCTACGTCGCGCAGTGAGCGTCGACGGCTTCGACCGGGGCCACAAGGACGCCGCGCGGGACCATGACCCCGCCCTGGCGAGGGCGTTCTGGCGCCGCGCGCTCGCGGTGGCCGACCGCGTCGGGGCGACGCTGGAGGGCGTCGAGCACCTCCCGGAGGGGCGCGCGCTGCTGGTGGCCAACCACGCCTTCGGGTGGGACATCGCCCTGGCCATGGCGCTGATCCGTCGGCACACCGGCCGCGCGCCGCGGGTGCTCGGCGATCACGTCTGGTGGCGCGTGCCCTTCCTCCGTCGCCTCGCGGCGGCGGCGGGCGTGGTCGACGGCACGCCGGAGAACGTCGACTGGATGCTCTCGCGCGACGAGCTGGTGGTGGTGCTCCCCGGGGGGATGCGCGAGGCGCTCAAGCCCCGCGAGCTGCGCTACCGGCTCCTGTGGGGGCGGCGCTACGGCTTCGTCCGCGCGGCGCTGCGCAACGGCGCTCCGCTGGTGCCGTTGGCGGCCATCGGCGCCGACGAGTGGGTCGACTGGGTCGGCGACCCCTACGAGAGAGGGCGGCGGTGGTTCGGGCGCTTCGGGCTGCGGGTCCCCGTGCCGAGGCCCTGGGCGGGCCTTCCGCGGGTGCACCTGGTGCGGCCGACCTACTGCATCGGGGAGCCCGTGGTGCCCCGCGACGGGCCGGAGGCGGAGGGCGACCCCGCGGCGCAGCGACGGCTGCGGCGCGAGGTCGAGGGCGCGCTCCACGAGCTCATCGACGAGGCCCTCGCGCGGCGCGCGGGGTTCTGAACCGGGCACCGTGCGCCCCCTCGCGCCGTCGACGCCGCGGGTGCGCGCACCGGGCCGGTGGTGGTACCAATCTCCGCGGTGCGCGCGAGACCCTGGCTGGCACTCACACTCACCCTCGGCGCCGTCGGGTGTTTCCCGGGCGGGCCCGAGATCGTCGTCGATCACGACGCCTCGACCTCGGGCGTGATCATCACGGACGACGTCCAGCTCGTCGATCGCCCCTCCGTCGACGCCGGCGCCCGCGACGCGTCCGCTCCGCGAGACGTGCCCGCGCCCCCCATCGACGC
>JAEYZO010000974.1 GCA_023428035.1 Pseudomonadota bacterium
CCCATGGTCGACGCCCGCACCCGACGCGTGAAGACCATCCCCCGGCGAGCGGTCGAGGCCGTGGCCCGCGCGCGAAAGCTCTCGCAGGTGAAGCTCCCCGCCGAGCGCGACGAAGACAAGATCGAGACCCTCCCCCCCGGCGGAAAGAAGCCCCGCGGAGGCGCCCGTTGACCCGCCGCGACTCCATCGCCGCCCTCTTCGACGCCCTGCGCACGCACCGCGAAGGCCCCCGCAACGAGCGACCCTCCCTCCACCCTCGCGCGGAGCGACGGGCCTTCCTCCAGGGGCTCTCCGCGCGGCACCGCGCGTCGCAGCCCGCCGTGACGGGAGGCGAGCCCGACCCCTTCGCCGGCGCCGGCGTCGACCGCGACCCCGAGGCCCTCGCCCGCGTGCTCGCCTGGTGGATGGACCCCGCCGCCGAGCACGGCCTCGGCGCGCGCCCCGCACGACGCGTGGCCGAGCTCGCGGGGGTGCCCCCGTCGGTGGTGACCGAGCGCTACACCGTGAAGCCCGAGGGGGAGCTCGTATGGCTGCGCTCCCGCGCCCGCCGCGCCGCGGTGTGCGTGGGAGACCGCCCCGAGGCGCTCCCCGAGGGCGTGGCCGCCGAGGCGGTGTACTCCGTACGAGGTGAAGCCCTCGCGCGGGAGCTGGAGCTCATGCGGGCCGAGGTGTCGCCCGCGACGGGGTGGATGCTCACGGCCTGGGCGCGCGCGCTGCGCCGCGGAGGCAGAGGGAACGCGATGACCGACTGGAAGGGGTTCAGCCCCGACGTGGAGTTCCTGCTGGACCACTGGCGGGAGTTCCTCGACGTGGTGGCGGTGAAGGAAGGGCTCGACCGGGAGTTCGTCGCGCTGCGGGAGCACCTCGCCGCGGCGGTGCGCGCGCGCTGGCCCGAGTCCGACGGGTGGGACTGCACCCTCGACGAAGACTGGATCCTCCTGCGACGTCGCTCCTGGCCCATCCCCGCGGAAGAATGGCTGGCCTTCGTGGTGGTGCTCACCGACGTCGACGCGCTCTTCACCGAGGGCCGCGAGGGCTGGTGGAGCGCGCTCTCGCTCCCCACCGACGGAGACTTCGACGGCGAGTCCTTCACCAACCTCCTGCGCGCCCGCGTCGACGCGAACGCGTGGCGCCCGTGGCTCGCGCAGTCGTGGCCCGACCACGCCCTCGGCCGCGCGCTGCCCAGGCTCTCCCCGGGCCCGCGCGTGGGCGAGGCGCTGGAGTCCGCCGTGCTCGACGAGTTCCAGCGCTTCGTCGAGCTCGCCCCCGCGGTGGAGCAGTGCCTCCGCGACCTGCGGTGAGCCCTCTGCACCGCCGCGCCGCGCGGTAGCGGGTCAGTCCCCGTCGAGCTCGCCCCCGCCTTCGTACACGGCGTCGACCGCGACGGGAGAGCCCCCGCGGTGGAACTCGTGGCGCTCAGGCTGCGCGCGCTCCCCCTGGAGATAGCCCTCTGCGCTCATGGCGCTGTCTCACATCCCGAAGGGGCCGGGCTCGTGCGGCAGCGTCACCGACGCGCCGATCGGCGGCGGGTCGAAGGGCTCCAACCGACCGCCACGCCATCGGAGGAGGCACGTCGCTCGCCCCTCGAAGCTACGCGCGAAGGTGACCTCCACCCGCCGGGGTCTCCCGTCGACCACGTCCCTCACCACGAAGCGCGCGTCGGTGGTGTCGACGACCTCTCCCTCGCGGAAGGGCAGCGCGCGGTGGCGGTACACCTCCGCGGCGAACGAGGTCGCCAACGCGCCCGTCACCGGCGTCAGCGCGAGGGTCTGCGCAGACACGCGCGTCACGACGTGCGCGACGGGCTCCGTCGACAACACCCGGAACCGCCCGCGGTAGCCCGGCCACTCGCTCGCGGCGATCGCCCCCGCGATGGCCACCCCCGGGTCGGCGCCCTCGATCAGCGCGCGGTCCGCGTCGATCGGGCACGCGGTCACCGGCCTCTGCCCGATCGAGCGCTCCTCCCTCGACGCCTTGAGCTGCGTCGCGCCCGCCCCGAGGCGCGAGAGCACCCCGAGCGCCATGACGACCGCGAGCGGCGCGAGCAGCCAGCGCTTGCCTCGCCGCAGGGCCGAGTCCGCGAGCGCGCCCATCACCAGCGCCGCGCCGACGCCCGCGAGCGCGAGGAGCCTGCCGCCGAGCATCCCTCCCAGCGTCGGGACGAGCGCCAGCAGCGAGCCCACGGCGAGCGCCTCGACGTAGCGGTGAGGGCGATCGTCGCGCGTGCGGTGGAGCGCGTAGGTCACCAGGGCGAGGGCGACGGCGCCGAGCGTTCCCGTCACCGCCATCGCTCCGGGGAGGACCAGGGTGATCTCGGAGATGACCCCGACGAGGGCCTCGGCGACGAGGGTCATCCAGCGAGCGGGCATCACACGGAGGAAATGGACGGGTTCCCGCAGCGGGTCGATGTAGCCGCCGGTGCCGGCGACGCCGTAGCCGAGGGCGGCGTAGGCGACGAGGTACACGGCGGTGAACGACACCGTCGGCGCGAGCGCCCTCACGCGATCGGCGAGGGGCCTTCGCACCGCGAGGGCCTCCACCGCGAGCAGCATCGGGACGAGCCCGAGGGCCGTCTCGGCGAACATGAGCGAGAGCGCGAAGAGCGCAGCGACCCGGAGCGAGCGCACCGGCCGGTCGGAGAGTCGGTCGTCGAGGTGGGTGTAGAGCGCGACGAGCGAGATCGTCGCGGCGGAGAGCCCGTTGCGCGCCGCGATCCAGAGCACCGTGCCGGCGTGGTAGCCGGCGAGGCAGAGCGTCCAGAAGGCCCAGCGCGCGCCGCGGGGAGGGAGGACGCGATCGATGACCCTCCGCGCGACGATGAGGAAGGCGACGAACCACAGGAGCGAGTGGAGGTGCCCGAGGAGGGGGGTCTGCAACACGCGATGGTCGGCCCACATCAAGAGCGACGAGAGCGGCCGCAGGAAGCGGATCTTCAAGCGCGGATCGCTCCACCAGGGGAGCATCCCTTCGCGGATGTAGCCCCGCACCTGGGCCTCTGACCCCATGAACTCGTAGAGCCTCAGCGGGTGGGGATCGCTCCCAGGCGCGTTGCCCTGAAGTACCCAGCGGACGAGCCAGTCGTCGTTGTAGTAGTCGAGGAAGAGGGCCGGCGCGCAGAGCAGCAGCGCGACGATCAGCGGGAGGTGTCGGCGCAGACGCATCACGCCTCGGGGGACCTGTTCACCCGCGACGGTGAGGGGAGGTCGAGCTCGAAGCTGCGGGCCGCGCCGCTCGTCGACACGGGCCAGACGTACCGCGAACCCCGCGCTCGCGGAGGGAGAGACGGGCACGTCGCGGAGACCGCGACGCCTGACGCCCCGTGCGCCGACGATTCTCCCGAGCGTCGCTCCGTCCCCTCTCCGGGCCGGGATCACCTACGGCGCAGAGGTGTGGGTACGACGGTCGTGCCGTCACGGCCGTGAGGTCACGATCGACGACCTGGGCGCTTCGGTCCTGCGGGCTGAAAGCTCTGATCTTTGCCGGAATTCTTTGCCCGCTCGGCGCAAGGCGCGGCGTGGGGTGATGCTATCGGGTGCAGCGGCGTGGCGTGGCGGTCCCGCGGGCTGAAAGCCCACGGCACCGTACGCTCAAGCCCGCGGGGCGGGCTTCTCGCTGGCACTTCCACCCCCTCCACACAGACCAGCAGCGAGCCGCGAAGCGCCGCGGTGCCGACTCAGGCACTCGCGGTGCAGCACGATGCAACAGCGAGAAGCCCGAGCATCACCGCGCGCAGCGGACGCGCGCCGTCCCGCGGGTTCTCCACCGGGACCGGGACGTTCACGCTCGGGCTCCCCGCGCTGCGCTGGAAGGCCTCGAGCTGCACCTCGCGGAGTTCCGAGCCCAGGTCGGTGTAGATCACCACCAGGATGCCCGTGGGCTCGCGGGAGCACGACACCGCCAGCACAAGCAGCAGCGCCCACAGCCACCCGCGCGGCCCCCGAGCAGTCTTCACACCGAAGCTCAGTCCCGACGCCCTCGCCCTCACGCGGTCATTGTGCCCGATGGCGCCGAAGACGGGGAGAGGGCGAGCGCCACGAGGCCCGCTCCCGCGCGCTGACGGTCTGTCACTCCCGCTCTTCCCCTCCGTGCCATCAGTGCATCGGGGTCGCGTCGCGTCTCTCGCGTGCTCTGCTGTGTAGCCGCGGTTTCCGCGCGCGGCACACCCGCTGCTCCGCGCGTCGGCATGGACACTCCCGACGCTCCCCGCGCGGTGGTCGCGACGCCCGTCGCGCGCGAGTTCTCCCTCACGCGCGCCGCCCTGCGCGCGGCCACCGTGGCATCGCTGTCGTCGTCGCTCCTCACCATGCCGTTGCTCGCGGTGACCCTCGACGAGCTCGCCGCGCTGCGACGGATGCGCTCTCGCCCAGCGGCTGTGCTCGCGCAGCCGGCGCCGGTGATGGAGCGCTGCGCCTACCCCACGCCGGAGCCCGCGGGGGTGTGCGACCTCGCCTCGGTGAAGCTCGTGGGCGACGAGCGCCGCCAGCTCATGTCGTCGACGATCGACTGCCTGATCTCGACGGCGGCGCGCGCTGTGAGGCCCACGCGCTTCACCCCCGAGGAGCGCAACGGGAGGGTGGTCGGCGTGCGCCTGCGGGGCGTGCGCGAGGGCGACGCGCTCGACCGCCTCGGCTTCGCGTCAGGGGACGTGGTGACGCACGTCGCGGGGCGGTCGCTCTCCGAGCCCGACCACGCGCTCAGCGCCTACTCGCGGGTGCGCGCGTCGCGGAGCTTCGACGTGCGCGTGGAGCGCGCGGGGCAGGAGCGGGTGCTGCGCTACGACGTGGTCGACGGCTGAGGAGTACCGTCCCGGGTTGTCCCGGACGGGGTCTCCCGTGTCTCGGAAGGGGTCTCCCGTGTCTCGGACGGGGTCTCCCGTGTCCTACACGGGCTCTCCCCTGTCTCGGACGGGGTCTCCCGTGTCCTGGACGGCTTTTCGTGTCTCGGACGACGGAACTTCGCAACTTTGCGTGAAAGTCACTGGTGGTTGAGACGTGCACCCAGCCAAGGTCCCGCACTGGCGTGATCGACGCACCGCATCCGACGCGGAGCCTTCGCTCCGCGCCCTACGCCTGCATGGCCCTCAGTCGTCCTGCGCCTCTCGCAGGATGCGGACTTCACGGCGGTAGGCGTCGCGCAGCCGCTCCTCCGGCGACGCGCTGAACACCGGGATGATGTTCGCGATCATCGACAGCCCCACCAGCCCGATCACCAGGTAGTTGAAGGCCGGCGGCTCGGGCCAGGGCTGCCCGTCGAAGATCTGGTCGCGGTAGATGATCCCCAGCGAGGCCACGCTGAAGCCCACCCCCGCGAGCGCCGCGAGCACGCGACGACGGCGACCGTCGGCGGCCATGTCGTCGAGGGCCTGCTCGCCGAACCGCACCCTCAATCTCCGCTCGTGCGGCGTGCGCCGCGGCTGCGTCGCGTACTGCTCCGACAGCCGCTCCCGCGAGGGCACCCACAGGAGCTGCACCGCGCCCGTCAGCGCCGTGTACCCGCCCTGCACCCAGAGGAGCGCCTGCGTCGGCGTCACCCCCGGCGCGTCGGAGAGCGCCGAGTACGCGAAGCCCAGCCCGAAGATGCCCGCGCCGATCACCAGGTTGATGATCCCCTCGGTGCGGCGCGCGTCGCGGCTGCGCTCGGCCAGCGGGATGATCGACGTGTCGAGGAGGCGCAGCCGGTCGCGCAGCAGCGAGCGCCGTCGCTGCCGAGGGCCCTCGGCCCACCGCGCCTGCAGGTTCGTCGCCGGAGGCGTGGGCGGCGCGGTCGTGGGCGGGGTGAGCGTCGTGGTGGTGGGAGGCGGCGGAGGCGGAGGCAGCGCCGCGGGCGCCGGAGGCGGTAGCGGGGTCGCGGTC
>JAEYZO010000705.1 GCA_023428035.1 Pseudomonadota bacterium
GGTCAGGCGCTCGGAGCCGCCGGGGGAGGCCGCGTTGGTGGGGGTGAGCTCCTCTCCGCGGTCGAGGGTGAGCTCGAAGTACCCGACGGGGGTGACGAGGCCCGCGCCGTTGGGGGTGGGCACGAGGGCGAGCCACGCGCCGCGACCGGCCTCGCCGGTGGTGTACGAGAACCAGCGCTGGGTGCGGGATTGATAGAGCGAGAGCTGCGAGCCCAGGGGGCCCTGGAGGAGCGCCCAGAGGTCTCCGTTGGCGAGGGGCACCACGTCGCGCACCCACTGCTCGGGCAGGCCCGCGCGGACGCTGTGCTCCTCGGCGGTGGCGTAGTCCGCCGCGAGGAGGAGGAGCCCGCGGTTGGCGGTGCCCACGACCACCCGTCGGTCGGGGGTGCGCGCGAGGCTGGTGACCTGGTGCTGGTCGGTGAGCTTCGACCAGCGCGTGCCGTCGTAGCGCGCGAGGCCGGTGTCGCCGCCGAGGAGCACGTCGTCGCCGAGGGCGAGGAGGCACGTGGGCCGGCCCACGTCGGGCTGCGCGGGGCCCACGCGCTCGAAGGCGCCGTCGCCCTGACGTCGCGCGAGGCCGTCGGGGGTGGCGGCCCACACCGAGGCGCCGTCTTCGCTCACGGCCACCGCGAGCACGCGGGGGTTGGGCAGGCCCTCGGCGGTGCCGAGGCGGGTGGGGGCTCCGCCGGCGGAGGGGTAACGGAGGAGCCCGCGGTCGGTGGCGACGTAGACCGCGCCCTCGCTGGCGGCGACGTCGTGGACGATGTCGGAGTCGGAGAAGGTCCGCACGGGGCCGTGCAGGGCCTGACCCGCGAGGTTGGCGGTGCGCGAGCGGACCGAGGAGCAGGCCATCGGCGCCAAGAGGAGGCCGACGACGAGGGTGCTGCGAAGGGTGCGCGACGAGGTGTGCACGGGGCCGTCTCCGAGTGAGGGGTGACGGGTTCTCGCGTCGCCGCGGGCGCGGTGTCAACCGTGAAGGGAGGGCACTCCCGGCGGGGGCGCGGGGGGGGGCAGGCTCGGCGCGGTGACGGTGCCGCTCGCGGCGGGGAGCACCACCGCGAAGGTCGTCCCGCGGGGGCCCGAGCTGCGGACCTCGATGCGCCCCCCGGCGCTCTCGATGAGGCGCTGCGAGATGGCGAGCCCGAGCCCGGTGCCCTTGGCCTTCGTGGTGAAGAAGGGGATGAAGAGGTTGCGCCGCACCGCGGGCTCGATGCCGGGCCCCGTGTCGCGCACGAGGATCTCGGCGGTGACGCCTCCCACGCGCTCCTCGCCCGGGGTCGAGCCCGTGGCGTGGCCTCGGCCGAGGGTGCGCACGGTGACGGCCCCGACCCCCGACATCGCGTCGGCGGCGTTGCGCACGAGGTTGAGCAGCACCTGGCGCAGGTGCTCGGGGTCGACCCTCACCGAGGGCACGGAGTCTCCCGCCTCGAAGGCGAGGGCGACGCCCGAGGGCAGGTCGTTCTGGAGGAGCCTCACGGTGCGCTCGACGGCGTCGTTCACGTCGACCACCGAGGGGTTGCCGCGGTAGGGCCGGGCGTAGTCGAGCACCGACGAGACGACCCGGTCGAGGCGGCCCACCTCCTCGACGATGATGCCGAGGAACTCCCGCTGTTGTTCGGGCGGCGCGATGCCCGACTCGAGGAACTGCGCCGCGGCCTTGATGCCCCCGAGGGGGTTGCGGATCTCGTGCGCCATGCCCGCGGCCATCTCTCCGAGGGCGGCGAGGCGGTCGCGCTCCTTGATGCGGGCGTGCAGGCGGCTGTTCTCGAGCACGATGGAGACCTGCGCGGCGAGGGCCCGGAGGATCTGCACCTCTTCGGTGGAGAAGGCGTCGCGCACGCGGTCGTCGCGCACCGCGAGCACGCCGAGGAGGTCTCCGCCGTCGCTGCGCAGGGCGAGCACCACGCCGCCCCCGAGGTCGCCCACGGCGCGGGAGACCTCGGTGAGGGTCTCGGCGGCGGGGGTGTCTCCGAGCTCGGCGCGGTCGTCGCGCTCGCGCTCGATCTGGTCGCGCACGGCGAAGCCGGCGTTGCGGAGGTGCTCGACGAGGCCGCGCTGCGCGGCGAGCTCGACGCGGGTAGCGGTCTCGGCGCCGAGGCGAGCGACGGGCTCGAGGAGACGTCGGTCGGCGTCGACGAGCCAGAGGGTGGCGTCGGTGACGCGGCGGGAGCTCTCGAGGCCGTCCATGAGCTCGCGGCCGAGGGTGTCGAGCTCGAGGGTGTGCGCGAGGCGGTTGCGGGTCTCGGCGACGGCGCGCTCGAAGTCGTAGCGCTCGCCGAAGAAGAAGCGCGAGATGCGGGCCTCGGCCTCGGCCCGGAGCGGGTCGACCACGATGAGGATCACCACCGAGGCGACGATGGCGTTGAGGAAGTACGGCCCCTCGCCGGGGCGGGCGTGCTGCGCGAGGCGCTGCCAGTCGACCAGGCGGTAGTAGATCCCGGCGAGCACGAGGGCGAGGGCGGTGAGCACGACGAAGCGGCCGGCGAGCTCGTAGAGGTCGATCACGCGGCGGCGCTCGATGACCTCTGAGAGGAGGTAGAGCACCGCGAGCACGAGGATCGAGCCGATGGGGGGCACGGCGGTGCCGCCGACGTTCTTGACCACGAAGGGGATGAGGTCGGCGGTGGTGACCAGCGTGGCCGCGACGCCGACGCCGACGAGGTAGAGGGCGCGGCGGCGCTCCTGGCGGGAGGGGAGGTCCCTGCCGCGGGTGTAGAGGGCCGAGACGCCCGCGGTGAGGAGCCCGACGACGTAGGCGGAGATGAGGGCGCGGATGGGCGCGCCGAAGGTCTCGCTGCCGTACCAGGGCGAGGCGACGAGGGCGAGGGCGGGCACGAGGAGCCACGCGGCCCAGCGGTCGAGGGCGGTGCGCACGTCGGGCGCCCCGAGGCGAAAGGCGCGGAGGAAGCGCACCCCCGTCTGCGGGAGGAGCACGGCGGCGAGGCCGGCGAAGCGGTCGAGCCAGGAGCCGCGGCCTTCGTTCTGCGCGAGGAAGGTGGCGAGGTACCAGACGGCGACGTTGGCCGCGAAGGCGATGAAGAACCAGTGCTCGCGGCGCTTGGCCGGGCGGAGGAGGACCTTCACGGCGATGGCCATCGCGAGCACGGCGGCGATGAGCGGCGGCCAGGCGGAGAAGTCCATGGGTGCGGGGCAGGAGGGTACCTC
>JAEYZO010000202.1 GCA_023428035.1 Pseudomonadota bacterium
CGGGGGGGGGGGGATTTGTGTTTAAGACCCGGGGGGGGGCCCGGGGTGGGGGCTCGAAGCATCGCACGCGGCGGAACACCGTGGGCTCGTTCACCGATCGACCGCCGTCGTTGTCCACGGATTGGAACTCCTGAAGCGCCGGATCAATCCGGCCCGAGAACTGGTCGGCGTTGTACGCCACCGGGCCGTGCCCGCAGCGGATGGCCGTCGTCCTCCACGACACCCCGCCGAAGAGGATGGTTCCGTCGGGCAGGAGCTGACCACGCCCGGGCATGGTGACCTCCCATCGGTCGCGGCCCGGCGCGCACGCGGGCGGGGCGCTCTCGGCCGCGGTGCCGGTCCAGCTATGCGCCACGATCTGCCCCGTCAGCACCCGAGACCCCGCCGCGACCCGGCGCACCTCCATCGTGAAGATGTACCAGTCGTGGTAGCGCGGATAGTACGCGTGGGACATCCACACCCCCTCGACCGGGTCGCCGCAGGTCGCCGGGGGCGGGAGCCTCTGCCGTTGCTCCTCCACCGTGGCCGGGGCCACCGAGGGGAGCACGAAGGCCACGGCCACCGCGGCCGTCGCCGCCGCGAGCAACGGCCTTCGGTGACCTCGCCTTCCCACGGGGCGCCCATGCTTCGACCGCCGACCCCCGACGGTCAAGTCACGCCGCGGTCACCGCGGCGGTCGATCCTCGCCTCGTCCCGCTCGCGGCGCGTGGGGTTGGTGCGCACCAGCCCGTGGTCGCCGTCGACGAGGGCCACGTCTCCCTCGCTCACCCAGCCCCAGAGCCCGTCGACCTCGCTCACCGCGGGCACGCCGAGATACGCGACGAGCTCCCGCTCCCTCGCGGTCTCGACGGCGCCGCCGAGCACCAGCGCGACGGGGGTGAAGCGCGGCGCCATCACCAGGTCGAACACGGTGATCGCGTCGGCCACCCAGACGGCGGCGCGCGGCGCCACGACGTGGCGCTCTCCCAGGATGAGGCACCGCAGGGCGTCGCAGAGCTCGCTGGTCTCCTGCGCGCGCTCGACGAGGTGGGCGTCGTCGGTGAGCCTCGCCGCCCGCGTCGCCTCGCGCGCCACCTGCGCGAGGGCCGGGCCGAGGCCCCTGCCCCTCGCGACCTCCAGGGTGCGCTCGCGGAGCCGACCGTCGTCGAGGAGCATGCGCCAGAGGGCGGGCGAGGTGGTAGGAAGGCCCTCGCGGCCCGCGGCCCGGAGCACGGAGTCGAGCGTCGCGTCGAGGGCGTGAAGCGCCCGGCCGAGCACCTTGGCCTGCTCCCTCGGCGCGCGGATCACGTCGCCCGCGAAGGCCCTCGGGCCGGGACGTCTCGGCGACGCGATCACCCCCAGCGCGCGGCCCGGAGCGCCGCCCCGACCCGTGAGCGTGACCCGGCGGGTGCCGCTCGCGGGGGCGGGCCCGGAGCGCTTGGGCTCGACGATGCGCGCGCGCTCGAACACGGGGGCCACCGCGCCCGAGAGCGCCACGAGCAGCTCGACCTCGGCGGGCGTGTACGGCCCCCTCGCGCGCTGCACGACGATCGCGCCGGTGGGCCCTGACGGGCCGGGCACCGGCACCGCGACGAAGGCGGGGTAGCGCTCCTCGCCGAGCGAAGGAAAGTTCCGGTAGCGCTCGTGCGTCGAGGCCACCTCGGCGGTCACGGGTCGCAGGAGCTCGACGGCGAGGCCGACGAGACCTTCGCCCACCGCGAGGCGCACCTCGCCCACGGCGGAGTTCACGAAGCCGACGTTGCCGCGCATCACGAGGTCGTCGCCCTCGCGGAGGTAGATCGAGCAGACCTCGCTCGCGAAGACCCGCGACACCCGCAGGGGGATCTCGTCGAGCACCGTGGCGAGCGGGCGGGGGAGGGCGAGGGAGCGCACGAGGTCGACCACCGCGTCGAGGCGCGCGGAGCCGGGGCCGTGGATCGTGGCGGGGACCTCGTCGACGGTGGTGGGGATCACCGTCATGGCGCGAGCGTGCAGACCCGCTGGCCCATGGAGTCGGGCGTTGTGGCGCAGGCGCCGTTGGTGAAGCCGCACTCGGCGTTGGTGGTGCAGCGCTGCATGCAGTAGGGCCCCGCGCCGTTGAGGCGCAGGCAAGCGCCGCTGTTGGGGCACTCGTTGGAGCTGGCCGCGACGGTGGTGCAGCGCACGGTGCAGAAGCGCGCGGCGCGGGTGCCCGATCCCACCGCGAGGCAGAGCGGCGCGTCGCCGGAGCAGAGGTTCTCGCTGTCGCAGCCGGAGTAGGGCGCGGGGCTGGAGCAGCCGAGGGCGAGGGACAGCGAGAGCGAGGCCGTAAGGAGGAGCGCGCGCATGGTGTGTGTGGCGACGGTTCTACTACGAAGGGCGCTCGCGGCGGAGGAGTGGATACACTGACCCTCGATGGCGACGGAGCGTAACCGGAAGCTGGCGATCCTCTGCGCGGGGGGCCCTGCCCCGGGCTTGAACTCGGTGATCGCCGCGGCGACGGTGCGGGCGGCGCTCTCCGGGGTCGAGGTGCTGGGCATCCACGACGGGTTCCAGTGGCTGATGGAGGGCGACACCCGGCACGTGACGAAGCTCGGGCGGCCCGAGGTGAGCCGGATCCACTTCCGCGGCGGGTCCTTCCTCGGGATCTCGCGGGCGAACCCCTCGAAGGACGAGCGGCACCTGCAGGCGACCCTGCACTCGCTCATCAAGCTCAACGTCGACAAGCTCCTGACCATCGGCGGCGACGGCACGGCCTTCTCGGCCTACAGGCTCTGCCAGGCCGCGAAGGGGAAGCTCCAGGTCGTCCACGTCCCCAAGACCATCGACAACGACCTCGACCTCCCCGCGGAGGTCGACACCTTCGGGTACCAGACCGCGCGGCACGTCGGCGTCGACATCGTGAAGAACCTCATGGTCGACGCGAAGACCACCCGCCGCTGGTACCTGGTGGTCACCATGGGCCGCAAGGCCGGCCACCTCGCGCTGGGCATCGGCAAGGCCGCGGGCGCCACGCTCACCCTGGTGCCCGAGGAGTTCCCGCCGGAGGTCTCGCTGCAGTGCGTCGTCGACACGGTGGTGGGCGCCGTCGCCAAGCGCCTCTCCGACGACCGCCCCGACGGCGTCGCCGTGATCGCCGAGGGCCTCTTGGAGCGCCTGCGCCGCGAGGACCTCGCGCTCATCGACAACGGCGAGCGCGACCAGCACGACAACCTCGTGCTGGGCGAGATGAACCTCGGGGCGGTGCTGAAGCAGCGGGCGCAGGCCGCGCTGCGCGCACACGGGGTGGGCACCGCGATCATCGCCAAGACCATCGGCTACGAGATGCGCTGCGCCGACCCTATCCCCTACGACATGGAGTACACCCGCGACCTCGGCTACTGCGCCGCGCGTTACCTGATCGAGGGCGGCACCGGGGTGATGGTCTCGATGCAGGGCGGCAGGTTCATCCCCGTGCCCTTCGAGAAGCTCGTCGATGTGACGAGCGGCCGGGCGAGGGTGCGGCTCCTCGACGTCGACTCCGACCGCTACCGCATCGCGCGCACGTACATGGTGCGGCTCCGCAAGGAGGACTTCGACGACGAGCACCAGCTCGCCCGCGTCGCCGCCACGCTGAAGATGTCGCCCGACGACTTCCGCGCGCGCTACGAGTACGTGACCGAGGGCGAGCCCCCGCCGATGCCGCTGACGTCACGGTTCCCGCCGCCCGCGTAGGTCATCGCTCCGCGCACAGCGCCGCCCAGTCGACCCCCACGGGGAGCCGCCCCTCGGCGCGGTCCGCCCGACCTCCGCCGCGACCGCCGCGCGCCGAGGTCACGCGCTTCACGAAGGCGCCGCAGTCGAAGGTCGCGCCCTCCCCCCGCGCCGCGAGCACCTGCACCCCGTCGGGCTGCACCGCGGCGAGCAGCGCCACCGCGCCCGCGTGGGCGGTGATCCTCGCCCCCAGCGCGCGGAGTGACTCCACGGTGCCCCCGTCGAGGGTCGCGACCACGGTGCTCGAACCTCGCGCCTGCGCGTCGGCCCAGAGGGCGTCGCCCAGTCGCTCGGCCTCGCGCTCGCGCAGCACCGCGAGGGCCTCTCGCGCGGCGCGCAGCTCGTCGCGCATCTTCTCCACGGCGAGCGAGACCTCGTGCGGGCCGCAAGTGAAGACCCGACCCAGCACGCCCAGGGCTCGAGAGCGCGCGCGCAGCTCCGTCGAGGCCGCGCGGCCCGCGAGGAAGGTCACCCGCACCTTGCCCTTGTATCGCTCGACGCCGGTGATCGAGAGCGGGCCCACCTGGCTCGTGCGCGCGCAGTGCGTGCCTCCACAGGGGGAGACGTCGAAGCCGTCGATGTCGACCACGCGCACCCGATCGGTCACCTTCGGCGCGCGCCGCAGCGGCAGCCCCGCCAGCTCCTCGGCCTCGGGGAACCACTGCCGCACCGCGAGGTCCGACGCGACGGCCGAGACCACCAGCTCCTCGGCGCGGTAGAGCTGGGCGTCATCGATGGACGCGAGGTCGAGGTCGATGGTCGCGCCCGTGGTTCCCAGCCGAGACGAGACGGTCTCGCCCTTCGCCACGTCGAGGAGCGCGCGGCTCAGCATGTGCTGGCCCGTGTGCAGCGCCGCGTGCAGGCGTCTGCGGTCGACGTCGATCAGGCCGCGCACGGCGTCTCCCACCGCGGGGCGCGCGCTGGCGTCGGCGACGACGTGGTGCACCGCGCCCTGGGCGTCGGCCTGCACGTCGGAGAGCGCGACGGCGTTCAGCGTTCCCGCGTCGGCGAGCTGTCCGCCGGACTCGGGGTAGAAGGCCGTGCGGTCGAGGAGGACCGACGGACGGCCCTGGTGCTCGCCGTGCGCGACGACGACGGCGTCGAAGTCGTAGCGGTGGGGCTCGTCGAGGTAGAGGCGGGGCGTGTCGGGGCGCGCGGTCGGGGGCATGGTCGCGCGACGTCGTACACGAAGCGCTCAGCGGCGGCAGCGGCAGAGCCCGTTGCCCGAGTAGTAACAGCCCGGGCGACAGCGCACGCAGCGACCGGCGTAGGCGTAGGAGCCCGGCGGGCAGGTCGCGGGCCGGTAGATCGGTCGGCGGTACACCGGCGGCGGCGGGCGGTAGCGGCCGCGGAGGCAGCGGCCGAAGCGCGGGCTCCAGTAGAAGCCTCGGGGGCAGACCTGCGCCTCGGCGCTCGAAGAAGCTGCGAACGCGGAGAGGGCGAAGCACAGCGCGAGGAGGAGGGTTCGGAGCGACATGACGCCCCATCCCAACGCCCGCGCCACGGCGGGGTCAACCATTGATGCGCTCCGCCGCCCGATTTCGCGCGGCCGCCGACGGGACGCTCGCCGTGGTCAATCCTCCAGCGCGCGCTCGATGCGCTCGGCGTCGAAGCCCAGCATCACCCGCCCGCGCACCTCCACCAGCGGGATCGACCGCCCGCCGATGCCCGCCGCGCTCGCGCGCTGCCCCATCTCCTCCATCGCCTCGGGGTCGCGCTCCACGTCCCTGAACTGCACCGGGAGCTGTCGCGCCGCGAACCACGCGAGCGCCGCGCGGGTCGCCCTGCACCACCGCGCGCCGTATACCCT
>JAEYZO010000215.1 GCA_023428035.1 Pseudomonadota bacterium
GCGCCGCCTCGGTCGGCTGCGCCACCACCGACACCACCACGGTGGGCAACGACTCGGGCACCCCGAGCGGCGACACCGGGGTCACCCCGACCGACGACACCGGCCCCTCGGCGTGCCCCAGCGGGCAGAACCTCTGCGCGTCGTCGGGGATGTGCACGACGCCGCCCGCCTGCCCCGACTGCATGGCGGGCTTCGCGGCGTCGGGCACGCCGACCTACAACGCCGGGGCGTGCACCTACGACACCAGCTCGTGCTCGTGCACGCCCCTCCCGCCGCTCTCGGTGGGCGCGGTGGGCTCGCACCTGCACGCCGCCGCGGGGAGCGACAACGCCCTGTGGCTCTCGGCCTACTCGCCCGGCGACCCGACGGAGAACTCCCGCTACGGCGACCTCGTCGTGGGGCGGTGGAACACCAGCACGATGCGCGTCGACTGGACCCACGTCGACGGCGTGCCCGCCGACGGGATGGTGACGGGCGACACGACCGGCTGGCGCGGCGGGGTGAGCAGCCCCGGCGACGACGTGGGCCGCTTCAACAGCATCGCGCTCGACGCGATGGGCCGCCCCCGCGTGGCGTACTGGGACACCACGCACGACAAGCTCAAGTTCGCGAGCTTCGACGGCACGCGCTGGAGCTCGCACACCGTCGACGCGAACGGGAGCAACGGGCGCTACGCGTCGCTGGTGCTCCTCTCCGACGGCACACCGGTCGTCGCGTACCGCGCGGTGGACGTCGCGATGGACGGGTCGGTGCGCGCGGTGGTGCGCGTCGCCCGCGCCAACGGGGCCTCCCCCACGCGCAGCGCCGACTGGACCATCGCCGACGTGGGCGCCCTCGCGAGCGCGTGCCGCGCGGCGGACTGCGCGATGGGCCAGGCCTGCGTCGAGAGCACCGGGCGCTGCACCGCCACCACCTCGGGCTGCATGCCCGCCTGCGGCTCAGACTCGGCCTGCGTGGGCGGCCGCTGCACCGACGTGTTCGGCGCGAACTACATCGAGGGCGTCACGCCCGGAGCGCTGTACATCAACCTCCTCGCGGACTCGACGGGCCGGCTCTCGCTGGTCTGGTACCACCGCGACCGCGGGAACCTGATGTACGCGCGCGCCAACGCGATGGGCACCTTCGCGGCGCCCGTGGTGCTCGACGGCGAGGGCGCGATGCGCGCCGACACCGGCGACCGCGGGATCTACGCGGCGGCGCGGCTCGACGCGATGGGCAACGTGCACGTGGCCTACGTCGACGGCTGGGCCGAGAGGTTGATGTACCTCCGCGTGGTCGACGGCTCGCCCATGGGCGCGCCGCGGGAGGTCGACGACGGCGCGGGGCTCGGCGCGACGCCCTTCGACGACGGCAAGCACATCGTCGGCGACAGCGCCGCGCTCGACGTGGCCTCTGACGGCACCGTGCGCGTGGCCTACCAGGACAGCACCGCGGGCACGCTGCGCCTCGCGACGCTGGCCCCGATGGGCATGGGCTTCACCCGCTCGGTGATCGACATGAACAACCACACGGGCTACTGGGCCGCCGTCGCGGGGGGGCAGGTCGCGACCTACTGGCGCGAGCTCTCCGACGCGTCGATGCGCCAGTGGGGCGTGCGCGTCTCGCCCCTACGCTGAGCCGCGCTCCAGGCCGTCGAAGCCGACGCGGCGGGTCGCAGGGCCCGCCGCGCGCTCCCTCTCCTCCGCCCCCATCGCCAGGATCTCCCGGGCCGTGAAGGCCCCGCCCCGCAGCAGCGAATCGGACCACGCGTCGGCCTCGCGGCGCGCGCGGTCGAGCCCCTCGCGCATCTCCCCTCGGGACTGCGCGTCGAAGAGCACTCGGAGAAGTCTGCGGAGCTCCTGCGCCGCGGCGGCGCGGTCGGTGGGTCGGTGCATCCCCGAGGGGATGCCCTCGCGGCGCGAGCCACGCCAAATTCCCGGCGCGGTTCGGCCGGGTCAATGCTAGCGTCGGGCCGCGTCGCCGACGTGGCGGAATGGTATACGCAGGGGGCTTAAAACCCTCGGAGGCTCCGCGCCTCGTGCGGGTTCGAGTCCCGCGGTCGGCACCAGGACGAGGGGAGTCGCAGGGGGCTCAAGCCGAGGCGGCGCTGAGCTTGCCCTCGACGATGCGGTGCACGCTCGCGAGGGTGGTGATGCTGCGGAGTTCGCTCTCGGCGATCTTCAGCTTGAACGCGCGCTCGATCTCGGCCGCGATCTCGACGGCCTGCATCGAGTCGACGCCGAGGTCCTTGAGGGGGGTCTCGTCGCCGATCGCAGACGCGTCGCGCTCGATGATCTCGGCGATGAGGTTGCGGAGGTCGTCCTTGAGGTTCTGCATGGCGTTGTCGCTCCGTCGCGGTAGGGGGGCCGTTCGGTGGGTTCGCGCGCCGCGGCTCAGGCCGTCGGCTGCACGCGCTTCTGCACCAGGTCGACGAGCTGCGACACGGTGCTGATCCCCACGAGCTGGTCGTCGGGGATGCGGATGTTGAGCTCGCGCTCCAGGTCCCCGATGATCTCCAGCATCCCCAGGGAGTCGATCCCCAGGTCGGCGATCGCCGTCGACTCGCTCATCGCCGGCAGGTCCTTCTCCGCCACCTTGCTCGCGATGTCGCGGAAGGTCCTCAGCAGTTCGTCGCGCTTCATGGCTCCTGTTGCTCCGTTCGCCCGCGCCTTCTCACGTTGCGTGCCGCGCGGGTCTCCCGCGCCGCCGGCGCTCGACGGGGCGCTTCATCGCAGCAATTCCCGCGGGGTGTCAAGGCGCGCCAAACACCTTTCCGCAAGGGGTTTCGCGCGTCCACCCGCCCCCCGCGGGCGTGCGAAACCGAGGTGACACCGTGCACCCGCCTACGCACCTCGACCCGCCGCCTTGAAGCCCTCTGTGCTTCGGGGTAATGGGCGCCGCGATGCCTGCTCGCGTCTTCGTCACCGGCATGGGCGTGGTGAGCTCCCTCGGGCTCGGGCGCGCGGCCTTCTGGTCTTCGATCACCGCGGGCCGCAGCGGCGCGTCGCGGGTCGAGTCCTTCGACACCGAACGCATCGGCCGCGACTTCGCCGCCGAGGTGAAGGGCTTCAACCCCCGCGACCACCTCAGCGACTCCGAGGCGCGGCGCTCGGGCCGCTGCTCGGCCTTCGCCATCGCCGCCGCCCGCATGGCCGTCGCCGACGCCGGCCTCTCGACCCGCCACCTCGACACCGAGCGCGCGTCGGTCGTCCTGGGCACCACGATGGGAGAGGCCGACGTGGTCGGCGCCCTCGACGCCGCGTGGATCCACCGCGGCCCCGACGCGATGAGCCCGCGGGTGCTCCCGAAGTACGCCCCCTACCTCCTCTCGATGGCGGTGGCGCGCGCGCTGCGTACCCGCGGCCAGGTGCTCACCCTCCCCGCCGCCTGCGCCGCGGGCAACTACGCCATCGGCTACGCCTCCGACCTCCTCCGCGCGGCGCGCGCCGACGTGGTCGTCACGGGCGCCTCCGAGCTCCTGCAGGAGATCCAGTTCGCGGGCTTCGCCCGCCTCGGCGCCCTCGCCCCGGAGCGCTGCCAGCCCTTCGACCTCAACCGCCAGGGCCTCACCCTCGGCGAGGG
>JAEYZO010000280.1 GCA_023428035.1 Pseudomonadota bacterium
GGGGTAGGGGGTGAGGGGCCCAGGGTCAGGGGGTGAGGGGCCCAGGGGTAGGGATGAATTCACCCTGGGGTTGGATCGTGTGCGACCACGCCCTCGCCGCGAGCAGGCTCAGACCGGGATGATCCCCCGCTTGCGGCGGGGGCGCTCGACGGTCTTCGTCTCGGCGAGCTCCAGGCCCCAGGCGAGGGCCTTGCGGGTGTCCCTCGGGTCGATCACGTCGTCGACGAGGCCCCAGCCCGCGCTCTTGTACACGTCGATGTAGCCCTGGATCGTGTCGACCAGCGCCTTCTTCACGTCGGGCGGCGGGTCCTCCCCGCGGAAGAGCTTGCGCGCGGCGATGCCCACCATGCCCTCGGCGCCCATCACCGAGATCTCAGCCCCGGGCCAGGCCACGATGAGGTCGGGCTCGTAGGCCCGCCCGCACATCACGAAGTAGCCCGCGCCGTAGGCCTTTCGCACCACCACCGTCACCTTCGGCACCGTCGCCGCGCTCATCGCGTGGAGCATCTTCGCCCCGTGCCGGATGATCCCCGCGTGCTCGACCTTGGTGCCCACCATGAAGCCGGGCGTGTCCTGAAAGAACAAGAGCGGGATGTTGAAGGCGTCGCAGAGCTGGATGAAGCGCGCGCCCTTGTCCGCCGCGTCGATGTCGAGCACGCCGCCGAGGTGCATGGGGTTGTTGGCCACGATCCCGACGCTGCGGCCGTCGACCCGGGCGAGGGCGGTGACGAGGTTGCGCGCCCAGCGGGGCTTGAGGTCGAAGAGTTCCCCATGGTCGACCACGGCGCGCAGGAGCTTGTGCATGTCGTAGGCGCGCCGGGGGTTGTCGGGCACCAGGTCGAGGAGCGACTCCTCGCGGCGATCGATCGGGTCGTCGCAGGCCGCGCGCGGCGGCGGTGAGTCGCAGCTCGAAGGGAAGACCCCGAGGTACTTCCGCATCGCGGCGATGCAGGTCTCCTCGTCGGGGTACTCGACGGCGCCGACGCCCGAGACCTCACACTGCACCTTCGAGCCCCCGAGCACCTGCTCGGCGACGTCTTCGCCGGTGACGGCCTTCACCAGCGGAGGCCCCGCGAGCGCCATCGAGCCGTTGCCCTTCACCATCGGCACGAAGTCGGCGAGACCGGGGATGTACGCCGTGCCCGCCGCGCCGGGCCCCACCATCGCCGCCACCATCGGGATCACCCCCGACATGATCACCTCCTCGCGGAAGAGGTGACCCTGACCCGCGAACTGCGAGATCGCGTCTTCGCTGTTCTTCCCGGGCTCGATGCGCGCCCCAGCGCTGTCGATGAACCACACCATCGGGTGCCGGCCCTTCAGCGCCATCTCGCGCATCCGGGTGACCTTCACCTCGCCGGTCTCGCCGATCGACCCGCCCTTCACCGTGAAGTCGTAGGAGGCCGCGCACACGATACGGCCCTCAACCTTGCCGAAGCCGCAGACCACCGCGTCGGCGGGGGGCTTGTCGCTGCCGTCGGGCCCCGCGGCGCTGCCCATCTGCGTGCCGTGCACCCCGACCTCGAAGAACTCCCCGCCGTCGAAGAAGCGCGCGAAGCGCTCGCGCGCCGTGAGCTTCCCTCGCTCGTGCTGCTTCGCGACCTTGTCGGCGCCGCCCATCTCCAGTGCCTTGGCGCGCCGCGCCTCGAGCTCCGCCACCCGCTCCCGCATCGTCGGCATCGTCCCTCGTCTCCCTCGTCAGCGACCCGTCCACCGCGGGGCGCGCTTCTCCATGAAGGCCGTCATCCCCTCGCGCGCGTCGTCGGTCGCGAAGAGCGCGTAGAGCTCGTCGCGCAGCAGCGGCAGCGCCGCGTCGAGCGTCAGGTCTCCCACCTTCGCCCACGCCGCCAGCCCCCGCGCCACCGCCGTGGGAGAGCGCGTCGCGAGCTCCGACGTCAGCGCGTCGACCGCCGCGTCGAGCTCCGCCTCGGGCACGCAGCGGCTCACCACCCCGTACTCCGCCGCCTTCGCCGCGCCGAACTTCTGCCCGAGGAGCATCATCTCCAAGAGGTCTCGCCTCCGCACGGTGCGCGCGAGCACCGCCATGATCATCATCGGCCACAGGCCCCGCAGCACCTCGGGCGTCGAGAACACCGCGTCGTCGGCCGCGAGCGCGAAGTGCGAGGCCGCCGCGAGGCCCACCCCGCCGCCCACCGCGTAGCCGCGCACCTTCGCCACGATGGGCTTGGTCGATCGCACCATCGCCGCGAGGAGGTCGGCGAAATCTCCCTTCGCGAGCTCCTGCCCGCCGTCGCTCCCGCCCCCGAGGTCGGCGCCGGCGCAGAAGGTCGCCCCGCCGCCCTCCAGCACGATCACCCGCACCTCGGGGTCGCCGAGGGCGTCTTCGATGCCCTGCAGGAGCTCGTTCACGAGCCGCGGGCTGAGCGCGTTCTTGCGCTGCGGGCGGTGCAGCGTGAGCGTCGCGACGGCGCCGCCCTCGACCGCGCGCCGCGACACCAGCAGGTCGTGAAAGCTCACGGCCGCGGCCCCAGGCCCAGCATCGCCCGCGCCTCGTCGACGGAGGCCACCTGCCGGCCCACGTCGCGCACCATCGCCGCGGCCTTCTCGACGAGCTCGCCGTTGGAGCGCGCCATCTCGCCCGTCGGCAGGTAGAAGTTGTCCTCGAGCCCCACCCTGATGTTGCCGCCCAGGGTGAGCGCCGACGCGCAGAGCGACCACTGCTCGCGGGAGATGCCCACGACCTTCCAGGTGCTGCCCGGAGGGAGGTTGTCGACCATGAAGGCCAGGTGCCGCGGGGTGCTCTTCACACCTCCGACCACGCCCATCACCAGCGAGAAGTCCGCCGGGGTCTTGAGGAGGCCCATGTCGATGAAGGCCTCGGCGCTCGAGACGTGGCCCGTGTCGAAGCACTCCAGCTCGGGCTTCACGCCCGCGTCGTTCATCTTGCCGAGCAGCTCGGCGATGTAGTCGAAGCTGTTCTCGAAGACGAAGTTGAAGACCCAGCCCTTACGCTTCGGGTTGTACTTCGCGTAGTTCATCGAGCCCATGTTCAGGGCGCCGACCTCGGGCTTGTAGTCGGTGATGTGCGGGGCCTTGCGGCCCTCGGGGTCGAGGGTGCCGGTGGAGAAGTTCAGGATGATCGGGCACGCCTCGCGGATGGCGTCGCCGATGGCGCGGTAGCGCTCGGCGGTGAAGTCGGGCGAGCCCTCGTCGGTGCGGGCGTGGATGTGCACCACCGACGCGCCGGCGTCGTAGGCGCGCTTCGCCTCGGCGGCGAAGTCTTCGACGGTGTAGGGGATGGCGGGGCACTGGGCCCGCGTCGTCACCACCCCGCTCATGGCGCAGGTGATGATGGCCTTGTCGCTGCTCGGTCGGCTCATGGGGCTCCTCCGTCGGCGCACAGTACCGCAATGGGAGGGGGCGTCGCGTCGGCCTTGTAGCCCCTCGCGGCGCGGTGTTAGCGTCGCGAACGCTTGAGGGAGGCGGCGCATCGAACCGTCGACGCCCGCCGATTCCCAGGAGGCTTTCATGTCCAAGGCCGTACACGCGCTCTCCCTCGCCGGTGTGATCGGCGCCCTCGCCCTCGCCGCCCCCGGCTCCGCCCACGCCCAGACCCGCAACGAGGTCTCGCCGACGGGCAAGGGCATCGCGGGCTGCGCGCTCCTCGGCGCCGAGATCGTCACGCTGATCGAGGCCGCGGCGGGCGCTCGACCCCACTGGGCCTACGCCGTCGGCGCGGGCCTCGGCGCGGTCGCCGGCGGGGTCGGGGGGTACTTCCTGGAGCAGGCCGCCGAGGGCGACACCACCCTCACGGGCATCACCGTGGGCACGCTGGTGCTCGGGCTCGGGGCGTTCATCCCGAGCTTCATCGCGTACCGCAGCGCCACGGCCTACGACCCGGCGGTCGACCAGGCGAACGAAGACAACGCCCCCGCGTCGGGCCCCCTCGACGAGTCGACCACGACCAACAACGCGGGCTCCGCGCCCTCGACCGCCCCCGCCGCCCCTTCCGCCCCCGCCACGCCCGCGGCGCCGGCCACGGGT
>JAEYZO010000726.1 GCA_023428035.1 Pseudomonadota bacterium
GTTCATGCGTGAGGGTCGTGGGGGAGTGAGGCGGGGGGCGTTTTCCACCGAAGTACTTGTTGAGCCGATCGACCACGGTCTCGCCGTCGGCCTGGTTCGGGATGCCGATCGTGGCCCACACCGGGCCGGCGCTGGCGCCGACGGCGCACGGCTCCCCCACGACGGAGGGATCGCCGCCCGCCTGGTAGCCCACCGTGAACTTCTCTCGGAGGAGTCTCTGGAACATGGTCAGATGGTCGAAGGTGCCCCCCGTAGGGTCCAGGAGGGTCTTATAGACGAACAACAGATCGTCGCGGACGTGCTGGGCCTGAACCGTCGGCGCGTGTTGCTCGAAGTACATGTTCCCGACGATGTAGGCGGCTGGATTCCAGGCGAGCGAGTCGTGGTTGGCGCCGTTGCGCGCGCCGGACGTCGGGTACTTCGTCGGGGTGCCGGCGTCGTCCGCGGAAGAAGGATCAGACGGGGGATCGGGCGGCGTCATCTTGGTTCTCCTATCTTTCACGAGGGTGAGGTGTGGGGGTCAAAGAAAGGTGATTGAGTCGGTGAGCGCGACGTACTCCGCTGAACCCTGGTCTAGACCAGAGTCTAGTGGGTGAGCGAAGGAGTAGACGCCGGAGCGAGACGTCCCGTCTGCGTCGAGCCCTGAAGCGAACCAGCAGAGTGGGGCGCGCGTCTGCGGCTCGCTCGGCGCGAGCGCGTAGAACGCTGGGAACAGGCGAGTGAGCCGATCTCCCGCACGGCGCCACCTGAGCCTAGAGAGCGTAGCCTTGACGATGTCTACCTTCGTTCGCGCGTCGGCGTGGGCCTGACGCGCGGTGGGGGTGTCGTCATCGAGGAAGACGCGCGAGGCGTGCACGAGGGTCACGACGCGCCCCTCGTCTTCTCCCGTGCCAACGACGAGCCCGAACGTCTTGGCCCCAGGACCGGACAGGTGTACCCTCGCCGGGTCGGGCGCGAGCCATACCTTGGTGGCCACCTGCCAGAGCTCTGGTCTCTGTGGCTGGTTCGGTGTTGACGCCGCGCTGATCGCCTGCGTCGCGACACCAAGCGCGGTGAACCTCGCCGTGGCGCCATCGTGCCAGGTCGGCTGTCCGCATGTATTCGTGATGAATCTGCGGAGCGCCGCCTCGGCTTGTTGATTGGTCAGAGTACACGGGGGCAGGAGGTGCCGAGGAGTGTCACGGTACGTCAGGTCCTGCCAGATGACCCCGACATCGGCCGGCGCGGCGTTCTCGCCGTGCCTAAACAGTTCGATCCATGCCGTGTGCGTGCGGCTGACGAGTCGATTTCCAGAGGCTTGAGTGAGCTTCTCGGTGAGGCCGCTGAAGCTGGAGAGCAACGGACCGTACGCGGAGTCGGCCGGCGGCGTGACCCGAACCCAGGTGCTCATGGCTTTGGCTCATCAAATGAAAGCAGAGCACCGTGCCAGACCAGGGTGTCGGCGACGATCTGATCAGAGGGCCCGTGCGTCCACTCGTCGCGGAATGGAGAAGACAGGTGCGCGTCGGTCAACGGGTACAGACACGCAGGGACCTGATCGCAGTCTCCGTACTCGTGCTCGTGCTCATGGCTGGCGTGCTCCCACGCGTTCCAGAAGGTCTCGTGGTCTTTGCAGAGGCGCTCGGCGAAGCGCTTTGGTCGACCGATATGAGCCTTTTCGTCGACCTTCGCCAGGGTCGACCAGCCGAGCAGCACTCGCATGCCCTGAAAAGCAGGGCGCCACAGGTCGAACGTGCCCTTGTCCCACGGTTGGGGTGGGTCCGCCCATCGAAGCGTCAAGCAGGAGTCCAGGACGACCCAACGGAGCTGGCCTGGGGAGTTGCCCCACGCACTCGCCATGCCGTCTGCGTAGGTGACCACATTCTGGGTCTTGGAGTATGCGCTGACGCTACCCAGAAGACCGTGTCCTACGAAGTACACCAACCGGACGCTGTCGACCGGGTGGTCCGCGCCCGCGAGTTCAAGGAGGTCCTCGACGGAGGCGAGCGCCGCCGTGATCGTCCCATACGACAACGACGCCTGAAACGCCTTGGCAAAGGTCTCTGCGTGCTTGAGTCCAGTGCCCCACAACGCGAACGCCGTGGGAACATCAGCGGCGTCGTCCTCATCGCTCGGCTCTGGATCATGAGGCTCGACTGTCATCTCCCCTGGCTCCTCTTGTCGGAGAGGTCGGGCGGTCCCCCTGTCTGTGCCCACCGTGACGCCCCGCACCCCATCACAAACTTCGTCTACTCCCGCCTCGCCACCAATAACAAGGAGAATCGTCTCGTTCCCCCGCCGCCCGCGCCGGCGCTCGTCGCCGCTGTCGTCCCCGTCGCTCCGATCGCCCTGCCTGACCCCTCTGCGCCGCCCGCGGGAGGGTTCCGCCCGCCGTCTCCAGCGCGCGGCCCCATCATTCCTCCCCCGATCCCTGCCCTCTCGCGTCGCGCGGTGGTCACCCCGCTCCTCAGCTCCCTGCGATCGTCGCTCCGACAGCCACCCGACGAGCCCGGCGCGGGCCCGACACCACTTCACAACTCCCTCCGAGACGCACCGTCCGCCCTCGGTCTGACGTCTCCCTCCCCAAGCCCGAGCGCGTCGCCCGCCTCAGTTCGCCTCGAGCCCCACCGCCGTCGCGGCCACCGCCTGCGTCAGCGTCACCACCACCCACCCGTCGCGCAGCTCCGTGCCCACCTCGAGCCCCTGGTGCGCCGCGAGCGCCTCGAGCACCCGCACCGAACCAGGCACCGCCGCGTCGCGCACCCCCCGCGCCATGAACAGCACGCCCCCCGGCGTCGCGTGAGCGCTCACCTGCGAGCCCTCGGCCCGCAAGCCCCCCACCACCATCGCCACCAGCACCCGCGTCACCCGGACCTCGCCCCGCACCAGCACCGGCAGCCGCATCCGCGGGAGCTTCACGCTCCGACGCCCGACCGCCTCGACCGCCGACCACAGGTCGTGCGCTTCCACCCTCGGCACCGTGGGCACCTCGGCCTCCAGCTCGAAGCTCGGCGCCTCGTCCCCCCTCAGACGCGCCCTCACGCCCGAGCCCTCCGCGGCCTCGCCCTCGTCCACGATCAACGCGAACGTCCCCATCGCTTGCACCATCGACGCACCCTCCGACGACCACTCGACCACCGCTTTGCGTGGCCCGCCGTCGCCCTCGGGTTCAGCAGCGCGCGTGCCACCCGCGCGCACACCGCCCCCTCCAGAGTTCTCCGCCTTTCCCTCGCCGATCGCTCGTCCGGGGCGTCCACCGAGCCGCCCGCTCGTGGCCGAAACCGTCCGACCCTACGGACGCTTCAGTTCCACACCGGGGCCGCGCCCCGCAGCCGCGCGTCGCGCGCCGCCTCGGCCTCGGCGGCCTCGAGCCCCTCGCGGGTCACGATGAAGCGCACGAAGCCGCTCCCCGCCTCGGTCTCCACCGTCGCCTCGAAGCCCGGCCCGCTGATCGACCCGATCAGGAGCTCCCGGCCCAGGCGACGCACCTCGCCCGCGCCGTCGTCGCCCCTCCACCGCTCGACCTCGCCCTCGACCCGGTGGAGCGCCAGCGCCGAGCGGTAGAGACGCACGCTTAGCGCGGGCTCCAGCCGCACATTGCTCGCGAGCACCGCGATCAGCCTCCAGCGCGGGTCGATCTCGCCGTCCACGCGCTCAGAGCCTCCCCTCGCGGCGCTTCGCGGCGAGCTCCTCGAACTCCCGGTCGACGGTCTCCCTCGCGGCCTCGGCAGGGGAGGCCGTCTCGATACGAAGGCCCGTCGAGCCCTGCCCCGCGGCGCTCGGGCGCACGTCTCGGAAGGCGTACTGCAAGAGCCCCTCGTGGTTCACCTCGACCTGGGCGCGGCCCTTCGCGCTCATGTCGGTGAGCAGCCGATCGGCGTCTCTCAAGGGGATCGAGAGGTTCTGCGCGACCTCGACGGTGGTCACCGCGCCGTTGCGGTTCACCGCCATCGCGAGGATCGACTGCTCCATGGCCTCGTCCCGCGCCGTGGTCGCGCGCTCCCGCAGCCGACGCGAGAGGAAGAGCGCGAGCGCCCCGAAGGCCCCGGTGATCCCGCCGATGCCCAGCCCTACGAGGGCGCCCACCAGGGCGCTGTTCGCGAAGAGCTGCAGCGCCGCGCCCACGAGCCAGAAGGTCAGGCCGAAGACCCCCCCGAGCGCGAGGCCCCCCAGGATCACCATCCACCCGACCACCGCCGAGAGCACCCCGCCCACCCGGTGCGCCGAGCCCACGAGGTTGAGGGGCACCCCCGCGAGGGGCCCGCGCACCCCGCCGCAGCCCGAGCAGATCACCTGCCCCCCGCGGATCAGCGTGGGCGCGGGCTGCTTGCAGCGCTCACACGTAGAGCCGTAGTGCGCCCGGCCGCAGTGACCGCAGATGGTCTCTCCCGGCGGCATCGCCGCTCCGCAGACGGTGCAGTGCTCCATGACAGGTGAGGGACTCTAACCTCATCGCCGGGCGCAAGAGCGCTGACCGGCGCGGTCGTGACTGAACGGATGACCGGTCGAACGGTCGTTGGAGCGACCGAGTTCAGTCGCGGGACGGTTCGAGTCGTCGTCGCAGGGGTCAACACCCCTCGCGGGACGGTTCGAGTCGTCGTCGCAGGGGTCAACACCCCTCGCGGGACAAGCTCAGTCCTCGCCGAGGAGCTTCGACATCGAGGCCTCGTCGGCGGGCGTGAAGGGGTAGCCCTCGAACTCGTCGCTGCGCACCCAGCGGAAGTCGTGCACCGCCGCGGCGCGCAGGTGCTCGCCCACGAGGCGGCACTCGTACAGGTGCAGGTCTACCGCGTAGTGCTCGTAGGCGTGGGAGACGAAGGAGATCAGCGAGCCCACCTCGACCTCGGCCTCGAGCCGGTGGCGCACCTCGCGGCGCAACGCCTCGGCGTCGGTCTCGCTCTCCTCGACCTTGCCCCCCGGGAACTCCCACAGGAGCGGGAGCACCGCCGTCGGCCTGCGCTGCGTGATGAGGTAGCGCCCGCCGTTGTCGATCACGGCGGCCACGACCCTGATGGTCTTCGACGGCGCTGCGGCTGCGGCCATGGGGCGGGACTCTACGGGAGCCCGTCGCCCGCGGGCAACGTGGCGCTCGACTTGTTCTCGCGAGAGCACTTACTCTCCGTCGCGCCGTGACCCCGGCGGACGAAGCCCTCGCCAACGCCCTCGCCGACGCGCTGGTCCCGAGCCCTGACCACGGCGCGGCCTCCCTCGCCGCGGGGGGCACCCGCGCCCGCCGCGACGCCGTCGCCGACGCCGTCGAGTCGATGCTCCGCGCGCACCCGCGG